>CAZZWZ010000008.1:15726-28274 GCA_964657955.1 uncultured Steroidobacteraceae bacterium | reverse complement strand
ACCTTGCCGCCCTTGGCGAAGGGGATCAGCAGGTCGATCACCTTGATGCCGGTGACCAGCAATTCCTGGGCGCCGGTCTGCTCGTCGTACGACGGCGAGGGACGGTGGATGGGCCAGTATTCCGTCGCCTGCACGGGTCCGGCCTCGTCCTGCGGTTCGCCGAGCACGTCCATGATGCGTCCCAGCACGCCGGTCCCGACGGGGACCGAAATCGGCTTCCCGGTGTTGGCCACCGACAGGCCGCGACGCAGGCCTTCGGACGGGCCCATGGCGATGGTGCGCACCACGCCGTCGCCCAGCTGCTGCTGCACCTCCAGGGTGAGCTTCTCGTCGTCGAGTTTGAGTGCGTCGTAGATCCTGGGAATCTGATCCCGCGGGAACTCCACGTCGACCACCGCTCCGATGATTTGCACGATTTTTCCGCTGGACATAAAACCCTCTAGACGGCGGCAGCCCCGCCGACGATCTCCGACAATTCGGTGGTGATCGCGGCCTGGCGCGCCTTGTTGAAAATCAGTTGTAGCTCGGCGATCAGGTTGCCCGCATTGTCCGTGGCACTCTTCATGGCGACCATGCGCGCGGCCATCTCGCTGGCGACGTTCTCCACCGCGCCCTGGTACACCTGGGATTCGACGTAACGCATCAAGATCCCGTCGAGCAATTCGGCGGGGCCGGGCTCGTAGATGTAGTCCCAGCGTTCCTGCAGCGCATCCTTGTCGGTGGCCTCCACCGGCAGGAGCTGCAGCACGCGGCCCTTCTGGCTCA
The DNA here is from genome assembly GCA_964657955.1 of uncultured Steroidobacteraceae bacterium. Classification (GTDB taxonomy): domain Bacteria; phylum Pseudomonadota; class Gammaproteobacteria; order Steroidobacterales; family Steroidobacteraceae; genus Bog-1198. Next base: position 27,509 of record CAZZWZ010000008.1, on the reverse strand, counting down.
TGGTGTTGACGAACACGTTGTGGACGAGGACCAGGCGGTCGATCTCGCCCGCGCGGTACTGATCCAGCATGACCTTGAGGGTGCCGATGAGCTGCGCGAGTTCGGGGCGGTCCCCCAGATGCGTGACCGAGGCCGCGATGGGCAACGACAGGCGGCGGAAGAACGACACCGCCTTCGTCCCGATCAGGCAGAGCTGGATCCTCTGGCCGGCGGCCTGCGCCTCCTTGATGGTGTTCAACGCCGTCTTGAACAGGTTGACGTTGAGGCCGCCCGCCAGACCGCGGTCCGTGGCGATCACGATGATGCCGGTGGCCTTGATCGGACGGTCGGTCAGGAAGGGATGCTTGTAGTCAGGATTCGCCAGGCGCAGATGACCGATGACCTGGCGCAGCTTTTCGGCATAGGGCCGTGCCGCGAGCATCCGGTCCTGCGCCTTGCGCATCTTGCTCGCGGCCACCATCTCCATGGCCTTGGTGATCTTCTGAGTATTCTTCATACTCGAGATCTTGGTGCGGATTTCCTTCGCGACGGCCATGTCAGAGCGTCGCGAAGAATTCGTCGCAGAGCTTCTTCAACGAGGCCTCGACGTCCTTCGACAGATCCGGTTTGTCGATGATGGTCTTGAGCAACGCGCCGTAATTGGTGCGCGCGAAGGACTGCAGCGCCGCCTCGGTCTCGACCACCTTGGTGCGGTCCACCTTGTCGAAGAACCCGTTGTTGGCGGCGTACAGCGACAGGGCCATCTCCGCCACCGACATGGGCGCGTACTGCTTCTGCTTCATGAGTTCGGTGACGCGGATGCCGCGTTCGAGCTGCCGCCGCGTGGCCTCGTCGAGGTCCGAGGCGAACTGCGAGAAGGCCGCCAGTTCGCGATACTGCGCCAGCGACAGGCGGATGTTGCCGCCCAGCTTCTTGATGATGTTGGTCTGCGCGGCCCCGCCGACGCGCGACACCGAGATGCCGGCGTTGATCGCGGGCCGGATGCCGGCGTTGAACAGATCCGACTCGAGGAAGATCTGCCCGTCGGTGATGGAGATGACGTTCGTGGGGACGAAGGCGGTGACGTCGCCGGCCTGCGTCTCGATGATGGGCAGACCGGTGAGCGAGCCCGTCTTCCCCTTGACGCGGCCGTTGGTGGCGCGTTCCACGTAGTCCTCGTTCACCCGGGCGGAACGCTCGAGCAGACGGGAGTGCAGATAGAAGACGTCGCCGGGATACGCTTCACGGCCGGGCGGCCGCCTGAGCAACAATGAAATCTGCCGGTAGGCGACGGCCTGCTTCGACAGATCGTCGTAGACGATGAGCGCATCCTCGCCGTTGTCCATGAAGTGTTCGCCCATGGCGCAACCCGCGTAGGGAGCGAGGTACTGCATCGCCGCGGGCTGCGAAGCCGACGCCGCCACGATGATGGTGTGCGCCAGGGCGCCGTGCTCCTCCAGCTTGCGCACCACGTTGGCGATGGAACTCTGCTTCTGGCCCACCGCGACGTAGATGCACTTAACGCCCGTGGTCTTCTGGTTGATGATGGTGTCGATGGCGACGGCGGTCTTGCCGGTCTGACGGTCGCCGATGATGAGTTCGCGTTGACCGCGTCCCACCGGCACCATGGCATCGATGGCCTTGAGACCCGTCTGCACGGGCTGCGAAACGCTCTTGCGGAAGATCACGCCGGGAGCGACGCGCTCCAGCGGCGCCTTGACGGAGCTCTGCACCGGGCCCTTACCGTCGAGCGGCACGCCCAGCGCGTCGACCACCCGGCCGAGCAGCTCCGGGCCCACCGGCACCTCGAGAATCCGGCCCGTCGTCTTGACCGTGTCCCCCTCGACGATGCCCTTGTAGTCGCCGAGCACCACGGCGCCCACCGAGTCCTGTTCGAGATTGAGTGCGAGTCCGAAGGTGTCGGTGCCGAACTGCAGCATTTCGCCGTAACGCGCATCGCCGAGGCCGTGCACGCGGACGATGCCGTCCGTGACGCTCACCACCGTGCCCACGTTGCGGTCTTCCGTCGCGGACTGGAATTTGTCGATGCGCGCCTTGATGAGGTCGCTGATTTCAGATGCCTTGATGGACATGTTTCGCCTTCTTGATATTCAGTGGATCCGCCGTTCAAACGGACGATTCAGCCGCCCCGATCTCAACCACCCAGCTCGGACGCCATTCGCTGCAACCGGCCGCTGATCGAGCCGTCGATCACCAGATCGCCCGCTCGAATGACCGCACCGCCCAGCAACGCCGGGTCGACGGAAGTGCTCATGCGCACGTCGCGCTTGAAGCGCGTCTTGAGCGCCGCGGCCAGCTTGGCACGCTGCGCCTCGTCCATGGCGACGGCGGACGTCACCTGCACGTCCACCTCGTTCTCGTAGCGGGCGCGCAGCTGCTCGTACTGCGCGGTGATCTCCGGCAGGACCTCGAGCCGCTTGTTCCGCGCCAGCAGCCGCACGAAATTCTGCCACCGTTCGTCGATGTCGCCGCCGCCCAGGCCCGCGAACATCGACACCACCTGGTCCGGGCCCAACCTGGGGCTGGTCAGCAGGTCGGCGATGCGCGAATCGGCCACCAGCCCGGATGCCGCGTGCAGCGCGGTGGACCACGACGGCAATGCCTGCGCATCGCGGGCGGCCATGAAAACCGCCTTGGCGTAGGGCCGCGCGATGGTGGCCGCTTCAGCCACCCGCGATCTCCAGCTCCAGCTTGTCGAGCAACGCCGCGTGCGTCTTCGGATCGATCTCGCGCTCCAGCAGATGCGCCGCGCCCTGCACCGCGAGTCCGGCCACCTGCTTGCGCAGGGTTTCGCGGGCCCGGTTGGTGTCGAGCGCGATCTCCTCGTGCGCCTGCGTCACGATGCGACGGCCCTCCGCCGCGGCCGTGCCCTTCGCCTCCTCGATGATCTCCGCGGAACGTTTGCCCGCCTGATCGACGATCTGCACCGCCTTGTCGCGCGCCTCACGGATGATTTCCTGCGCCCTGATCTTGGCCTCGTCGAGATCCTTCTGGGCGCGATTTCCCGCGGCCAGACCGTCGGCGATCTGCTTCCGCCGGGCTTCGATCGCCGCCATGATGGGCGGCCATCCGTACCGCATGACGATCAGGACCACCACGAAGAACGCGATGCCCTGAATGACCAGCGTGACTGCAATGTTCATGGCGTGACGCTCCTGCCCCGTTTACTTGACGTGCAATTCGGCCAGGAAGGGATTGGAGAAGATGAGGAGCAACGCGATCGCGACGCCGATGATGGGCACCGCGTCGAGCAGGCCGGCGACGATGAACATCTTGGTCTGCAGCATGGGCGTCAACTCCGGCTGGCGCGCGGAACCCTCCAGGAACTTCCCGCCGAGCAGCGCGAAGCCCACGGCCGTGCCGAGCGCGCCTAGGCCGATCAGCAGGCCGACGGCGATCAATGTGTAGCTCATCACTTGAGCGACTAAGGGTGCATTCTCCATCTATGTCTCCAGGTCTTAAGGGTCAGGTGGTTGTCAATCAATGCTTTTCGGCCGCCATGCTGAGATAGACGATCGTCAGCATGCCGAAAATGAACGCTTGCAGCGTGATGATCAGGATGTGGAACAGGGTCCATACCGTGTCGGCGATGAGCTGGACGATGCCCCAGACGTAGGTCGACGCATGGCTGGCGGACGCTTCCAGGGTCAGTCCCGCGATCAGCACGAAGATCAGCTCGCCGGCATACATGTTGCCGAACAACCGCAGCGACAAGGAGAGCGGTCGCACCAGTTCTTCGATCACGCGCAGCAGCAGGTTGGGAAACGCCAGCAGCACCCGGGCAAGGAAGCCGTGCGCATGGAACGGCGCCGACACGAACTCGGAGAAATAGAGCGCGGGTCCCTTCTCCTTCAGCCCGATGTACCAGATCAACAGGAACACGGTGATGGACATGCCGAGCGTGGTGTTGATGTCGGCGGTGGACACCACGCGCAGATGCTCGATGCCCACCCGCTCACCCGCCCACGGCAGCAGGTCCACCGGCAGCAGGTCCATCAGGTTCATCAGGAAGACCAGGACGAAGATGGTGATGGCCAGCGGAGCGATGAGCTTGCTCCTGCCATGGAAGGTCTCCCTGACCGTGCCGTCGACCATCTCCACGAGAATCTCCACCGCCGCCTGCAATCTGCCCGGCACGCCGCTGGTGGCACGTCGGGCCACCCCGATGAACACGAGAACGAAAATCAGCGCAAGACCGGCCGTGAACGCAACGCTGTCGAGGTGAAAGGCCCAGAAAGCGCCATGCCCCTCGTTCACCGTCAGGTGAGTCAGGTGGTGCCCGATGTACTCGGTGAGCCCGCCGGAGCCGCCCTCAGACGCTGCCATTCGATTTCCCTCGTTGACCCAGAAGAACGACCCAATGACCGGCCTGGCCCAGGACCAGTCCCGTCAGCAACGGCAACGGCAACAAATTCGAACGCGAAAAAGCCGCCCAAACCGCGAGCAGATACCAAAACCACTTCAACGACTCGGCGGCGAACAGCGCGCGGCGCAGCACCGCCGCCGGCGCGATGCCCGGCGCGTACAGTCGCCAGCCGAAAACGGCGCTGCCCACCGCCACGATCAGTCCGCCCGCCAACCCCGACCACGCCGCCCGGGCGCCCTGGCCGGCCCAGAACCAGAGGGCCACCAGCACCGCGCAACCCGATTGCAGGAGCACGACTCGCCGGACGAGCCGCTTGCCCGAGCCTGAGACTACGTTCACGGCAAAGGAGACCGGCGGGTAGCCGGCTTGCAGCGGTCGCTGACTGACGTGGTGTCGACCCACAGGCTCATTGGCAAACTGCCGCTGCGTAAAGCCGGCGCATTATAGTGAGGCTTGCCCAGAGTCACAAGCCGATGATCGAGCTTAGATTTTTTGACAAATCGGTTTTTGACACGGCGCGCGCGGCGGCGCCGACGCGCCCCGACTGCCTAATGGATGTGGGCCAGGATGCCTTCGAGTTCATCCAAGCTGTTGTAGCTGACGACGAGCTTGCCCTTGCCGCCGGCCGCATGCTGGAACAGCACCTTGGCGCCGAGCTTGTCGGCGAGCTCCATCTCCAGGCGACGGATGTCGGGATCCACGGGCGTTTCGGCGGCGGCTCCGGTGGCGGCGGCGGGCGCCAGCAGGCGCCGCACCAGTGCCTCGGTATCGCGCACCGACAATCCCTTCCTGGCCACCAGGCCGGCCACCTCGATCTGCTGGCGCCGGCTCGTCAGACCCAGGAGGGCGCGCGCATGGCCCATTTCGATGCTGCGCTGCTCGAGCAGCGTCTTGACGTCGTCGGCCAGTTCCATCAGCCGCAGAAGATTGCTGACCGCCGCCCGGGAGCGACCCACGGCCTCCGCCGCGGATTGATGGGTCAGTCCGAATTCCTCGATCAACCGGTGCAGCGCGCGCGCTTCTTCGAGGGGATTCAGATTTTCGCGTTGGATGTTCTCGATGAGTGCCATGGCCACGGCGGCTTCGTCGGGGACTTCGCGAATGACGGCCGGTATCTCCGCGAGGCCCGCCATCTGCGCCGCGCGCCAGCGACGCTCGCCCGCGATGATCTCGTAACGCTGCGAATCGCCGGCGCCCGCCGGGCGCGGCAGCGGGCGCACGAGAATGGGCTGGATCAGCCCCTGCGCCTTGATCGAATCGGCCAGTTCTCCGAGCGACTCGGGTCGCATGTCCACCCGGGGCTGGTACTTGCCGCGCGCCAGGAGGTCGAGCGACAGACTGGCCAGGCGGTCGCCGGCCAGCGGCGCGTCGGCCTGCGATCCGGGCGCGGGGACGGGCGCACGCGATCGCTGCGCCAGCAGGGGACTCAGTTCGGCGAGGCCCCGGCCGAGAGACGGCTTCTTGACGATCGACATGGTTCAGGTTCCTGAAGTTTGGTCGGATTGGACGGGTGCCGGCGGCGGGTCGTCGCGGCGGATCATCTCCCCGGCGAGCGCCAGGTAGGCGAGGGCGCCGCGCGACTCCTTGTCGTGGAACAACGCCGGTTTGCCGAAACTCGGCGCCTCGGCCAGCCGCACGTTGCGCGGAATCATGGTGCGGAACACCTTGTCTCCGAAATGCTCGATGAGCTGCGCCGATACTTCGTTCGACAGATTGTTGCGCGGATCGAACATGGTGCGCAGCAGCCCCTCGATTTCGAGCGAAGCATTCAGGGAGCCGCGAATCTGCTCGATGGTTTGCATCAGCGCGCTCAAGCCTTCCAGCGCGTAGTACTCGCACTGCATCGGCACCATCACGGAATCGGCGGCCACCAGGGCGTTCAAGGTGAGCATGTTGAGCGACGGCGGGCAGTCGATCAGGACCATGTCGAAGGTGTCGAGAACGGGCTTGAGCGCGTTGCGCAGCTGGAATTCGCGGCCGACGTCGGTGGTCAACAGGCGCACTTCCGCCACGGTCAGGTCCTGGTTGGCCGGCATCATGCTGAAACCGCCGTATTCCACCGGCACGAGCGCCTCCAGCGCACCGCAATCGCCGAGCAGCACGTCGCAGGTGGTGCGCGCCAGCGAATGCTTGTCGATGCCGCAACCCATGGTGGCGTTGCCCTGTGGATCCAGATCGATCAGCAGCGTGCGCCGTTTGGTCGCGGACAGCGAAGCGGCCAGGTTGACGGCCGTGGTGGTCTTACCGACACCGCCTTTTTGATTGGCGACTGCAATGACGCGATTCATGATGTGCTCGCAACCTTCGGTCCGGCCGGTGAGAGTTCCACAAGATGCCGTTCATCGTCCAGCCCCGGAAGCTTGAGCCGGTGCACCGCGATCACGCGGAACGATCTGGGAAGGGCCGCCATCTCGGCGTCGGGACGCCTGCCCTTGAGCGCCAGCAGGCGTCCGCCGGGCGCGCACAGATGCCCCGCATAGGCCACGAAATCCGGCAGGGAGGACAGCGCCCGCGCCATCACCGTGTCGAACGGTTGCGCCGGCCGGTAATGTTCGGCGCGGGCATTGATCACCTCGACATTGCCGCAGCCGAGGCGTTGCGCCGTCTGCGCGACGAATCGCGCCTTCTTGCCCGTGGCTTCGATCAGCGTGAAAGCTCGCGCGGGATCGACGATGGCGAGCGGCAGACCCGGGAACCCCGCCCCCGTGCCCACGTCGGCCACGCGCGTTCCGCGCAGATGCGGCAGCACGCTCAGACTGTCGAGCACGTGCTTGACCAACATCCCGGGGCGGTCGCGAATGGCGGTCAGATTGAATTCGGCATTGGCCGCCGCCAGCGCATCGACCAGCCCCACCAGCGCCGCCGCGGCCGGCGCCTCGAGGATGAGGCCCATGTCGCGAGCCGACCGCACCAACCACTGCCCTTCGTCGGCGTCGGCAGGTGCGGGATCCCGGTTACTGCTCATGCGCGCCAGCATGCTCGGACTCCGGCGCCACGTGGATCAGGGTCATCGACAAGCGGCGCGCGCCCTCGGCTCCGCCCAGGTGCGCGGCGAAGGCGATGTCGCCGTCGCGGCCGGTGCAGGCGGCGTCCCCGGTGACCGCGCCTGCGGCCGCGAGGGTGCCCGACCACTGCGCGCAGAGGCGCGCGAAGCGTTGCTGCGCATCGTCGGCCGGGCGCACGGGCACATCGGCCTGGTGCACCGAGGTTTCGATGCGGGCCAGGCGATCGTGTTCGAAGCACAACAGAAAATGCTCGGACTCCTGTCCGGCGAACCGCGGCGGCGGCGGTTCGGTGGCGAAGCAATCCTTGCCGGCAGCGACGCCCGCACCCTCCGCCACGTCGTGGAACAGCAGCACCTCGTGCAACGGCACGAGACTCTCCTTGAGCAGCGTGCCGAACGGCATGACGATCAGGCCGTGCCAGTCGTACGAGGCATCGGGCGCGGCGGCGGGCGACGGATCGGGTTGGTGGCGGCTCGCCGGCGGACTCGCGGCGCACGCCGCCAGCATCAGCGGCAGGACGGCGGCCACGCAGCGTCGACGGCTCATCGAGCGGCGCGGCGCGACAGCCACGCATCGAGGCCGGCGGCATCGAGCGCGATATCGCCGTCGAGGCCGGCGTGGCGCGCCGCGGCGTCGCCGGTGAATCCATGTGCGTCCAATCTCGCCGACAAGTGATCGAACAGCCGTGGGATCAGCCTCGCGGTGCGATCCGGCGCGTCGCCGACGCTGCGGGCGAGATCCACGAAGGCGTCGATGTCCGCATGCAGCTGCCGGCCCAGCTCCTCGACACGCTCGACCCGGCTGTAGTGGGTCAGGTAAACGCAGCGCGGTTTGCACGCGAGGATGCGGTCGACGGACGCGTGCATCTGCGCCGGGTCGAACTGGTTCGGCACGGTGGCCGGAAAGATGAACGCGCCCGCCGCCGTATCGAACTCGCGGTAGCTCACCCCGAACGTGTCACCCGTGTAGATCTCGGACGCATCGCGGTCGAGCATGCACAGGTGATGCAAGGCATGGCCGGGGGTGTGAATGAATTCCAGCGTCCGGCCCCCGAGATCGATGCGCCGGCCGTCCTCCACCGCCTCCACCCGCGCGGCGGGAATGCCGGCGATGTCACCGTACTCGGCGAGATACCGGGCTTCTCCGTACACCGCCTTGGTGGCGGCGATGAGCAGGGTGGGATCGATCATGTGAGCGGCGCCGCGCGGATGCACCAGCACCCGCGCGCGCGGGAGCGCCGCCGCAAGCCTTCCCGCACCGCCTGCGTGATCGAGATGGATGTGCGTGAGGATGATGTAGTCGACGGCTTCCGTGTCGAGATCCTGAGCGGCGAGTGCCGCCAGCAGATTCGGCACGGAGAAGAACGTGCCGGTATCGACGAAGGCCGCATGACGGCCCGCGACGATGAGGTGACTGGCATCCATCCGCGGCCGCCCGTATTCGGTGTCGATGCAGAACACGCCGTCGCCCACCCGTTCGCAGATCGAATTCATGCGCGCGGCCATTCAGGACGGCGCCGGCCGGCGATCTGCCGGATGCGGGCGAACGACAAGGTCGGGGTGGGGATGCCCCCGGCGAAGCAGCGGCGCAGATACGCCGGCGGGTCCGCGCTCGCGACTTCATCGAGCACGTCGCCGATGTCGTAAGATTTCAGTAGGTGCTCGAACCCGGCCATCGGCCGCATTATCCTCGCGGTGTGAGAACATAGGAACGATGAGCCGCATTTATTTGTGCCTGCTGCTGTCGGCGGCGTTGCTCGGCCCCGTGGCCCATGCCGCAACCAGAGCGGAGCGGGGCAACGTGATCCTCGACGACGTCCCGGACGTTCCGTCCGAGCTCGCCGATCGGCTCGATGCGTATCTGTACGCCCGCGAGGCCGTCTTCCTGGGATGGTCGCCGCAGGGACAGCTGTTGATCGCCACCCGTTTCGGCGACACCGACCAGCTCCACCTCGTCGACAAGCCCGGGGGCGAGCGCCGACAGCTGAGTTTTTTTCGCGAACCCATCGGGTTCGCGGCGTTTTCCCCCGATCCCGGCCGCGGTGCCTTCGTGTTCTCGAAGGATGCCGGCGGCGATGAGCGGGCGCAGCTCTACTATCAGCGCACCGGGGAGGCGGCCGCCCGGATGCTCACCGATGGGAAGTCGGTGAACGGAGGCGCCCTGTGGTCCAACACAGGCCGCGAAGTCGCCTTCTACAGCACCGCGCGCGACGGTTCGAGCGTCGACATCGTCGTCGCTGAGCCGCAGGCCGGGACCCTGCCGCACCTGGTCGTCACCGGCGACGACGCGGCATGGATTCCGCTCGACTGGTCGCCGGACGACCGGAAATTGCTGGTGCTCAAATCCGTCTCGATGGCCGAGAGTTATCTGTACGTCGTCGACCTGGCCTCCGGCCAGAAGCGCGAGGTGGAGCCGTCACCGGGCCGGGTGGCCATCGCCGCTGCGCGATTCTCACGCGACGGCCAGGGTGTGTATCTGATTTCGGATCGCGACGCCGACTTTGCCGGACTGCGCTACGTCAATCTGTTCACCGGCGACAAGAAGGCCATCTCGGGCGGCATTCCCTGGAACGTGGAATCCTTCGCCATCTCCCGCGACGGTCACTACCTCGCCTTCGTGCACGACGAGAACGGCACGGACAAGCTCAGCCTGCAGGATTTGCGCACCCACCGCGATCTGTTCCCGCCCCGGATGCCGTACCCCGGGATCCTCGACCATCTGAGTTTCGATCCCGACGGCACGCGCCTGGCATTCGATTATTCGGCCGTGAATCAACCGCGCGATGCCTATGTGCTGGACATCGCGGCCAACCGCGTCGACGCGTGGACGCACAGCGAGGCCGGCCCCGTGGACCCGTCACGATTCGTCCTGCCGCATCTCGCCTCGTTTCCCACCTTCGACCGGGTGGACGGACGTCAGCGCCAGGAACCGGTGTACGTCTACGAACCGGCAACGGCGGGCCCGCATCCGGTGCTGCTGCTGTTGCACGGCGGCCCGGAGGCGCAGTTTCGCCCGCGCTTCGATCCATGGATACAGTTCGTGGTGAATGAACTCGGCATGGCCGTGGTGGCGCCCAACCTGCGCGGTTCGTCGGGCTACGGGAAGAATTACCTGGCGCTCGACAACGGCACGCTGCGCGACGATGCCGTCAAGGACGTGGGCGCGCTCATCGTCTGGCTGGGTTCACAGCCCGGTTTCGACGCGAAGCGCGTGATCGTCGCCGGCGGTTCGTACGGCGGATTTCTGTCCCTGGCCGCACTCGCGAATTACGGCGACCGCCTGCTCGGCGGCGTGGACTTCGCGGGCATCGCCGACTTCGTCAACTTCCTCACCGACACCACGCCTCCGCGCCGGAACGGGGCGCGCGCCGAATACGGCGACGAGCGCGATCCCGACCAGCGCGCGTACCTGCGCCGCATTTCACCGTTGACGAATGCCGACCGCATCGCGCGACCGTTGCTCGTGGTCCACGGCCGGAACGATCCGTGGATCCTGGCGAGCCAGTCCGAGCAGCTCGTCAACCGGCTGCGCAGCCGGGGCGGCGAGGTCTGGTATCTGCAGGCGAAGGACGAGGGGCATGCCTTTCGGCGGAAGCCGGATCGCGACGAGTACTACCGGACGTTCGCGGCATTCTTGCAGCGCCGGTTGAAAGGCGGTTGAGGGGCGCGCCGCCGCCCCGCTCACTTGCCGGCGGGCTTGGCCGTGGTCAACGACGAAGGCTGGGCGGCGAAGTAGGCGGCGACGACGCGGATGTCCTCGTCCGTCTTCAGCAGCTGCGCCATGCCGCCCATCACCACGTTCTTGCGGCGGCCGTTGTGGTAGGTGGTCAACGCCTGTTCGAGATAGTCGATGTGCTGGCCGGCCAGAACCGGCGGCTTGGGAGTCAACGGCGCATCCACGCCCAGGCCGTTCTCGCCATGGCACGCCGCACACGACGCCACCTGCGCCGGCACGGCGCCCACATTCTTCGCGCTGGGTTTGACCGGCTCGCCGCCCTGCAGGTAGGCGGCGATGTCCTGCATGTCCTGGTCGGACAAGGACGATGCCTGCGCGTGCATGGTGGGATGCGGACGCTCGCCGGAGCGGTACTCCTGCAGAGCGGACACGATGTACGCCGCGTGCTGGTGCCGCAGACGCGGCACGCTGTAGTCCGGATAGGCATTCTTGTAGTCGTCGATGCCGTGGCAGCCGACGCAGGTGTAGAACTTCTTCTGCCCGATGACGGGATCGCCGGGCGCCGGGCTACCGGGCGCCGCGGCAGCCGCCGCCGATGCACCCGCCGGCAAGGCCGCGGCCGCCCACGCGGCGGAGACGAGCTCCGACACGCTGAGGCCCGAGTTGAGCAGCTGCTGCTTGAGCGCGGCGATGTCCTCGCCGCTGAGGGTCTCGGCCGGCGCCTCGGGCAGCGGGTC
>CAZZWZ010000008.1:0-15716 GCA_964657955.1 uncultured Steroidobacteraceae bacterium | reverse complement strand
CGGGCGCCGCGGCAGCCGCCGCCGATGCACCGGCCGGCAAAGCCGCGGCCGCCTGATCGGCCGCGCAGGCCGGTGCCGCAAGATTCGCACCCAGCACCACGCCCGCCACCCAGGTCAAGCCATTCCATCGCGAAAGCATCTACATCTCCGAGCCGCGGGGGACCAAAATCGAGCGCTGATGTTAATGAGTGGGAGGGCAAAATGCCACCGGCCGATCGCGGTGGTTGCAAATCCGGCTGCGGGGCGGAGGACCGTCGAGCGCCACGCGACGTCCGCGTCGAGGGCTATGCGCTCGGCGCCTGGTCACGCCGCGTGATCGCGTTTTTTCAGGTGGACCAGCAACAATGAAACCGCTGCGGGGGTGAGCCCCGGAATTCGCGCAGCCTGTCCCAGGGTCTGGGGGCGAACCTCGAACAGCCGCTGCCGTGCTTCGTTCGACAAACCGCCCACGGCGCCATAGTCGAGATCGATGGGCAGCGGCAGGTCCTCGTGACGGCGCTGACGGTCGATTTCCTGCGTCTGCCGCTTCAAATAGCCCGAGTACTTGGCCTGCACCTCGACCTGCTGCGATACCTGCTCGCGCAACCGCTCGTCGGCGCGCCAGTCGTCCGCACGAGCGGTTGCGCCCGCGCCCGCGAGATCGTCGAATCCCACCTCCGGACGCCGCAGCAGATCGATGGCGTGCGTTTCGCGCATCAGGGGCTGCCCCAGCTTCGCGCGCAACGCATCGTCCACCCCATCGGGATGGATCAGCGCGGCGGACAACCGCGCGATCTGCGCGCTCACGGCGTCGCGCTTGCGCTGGAAAAACGCCCACCGCACGTCGTCCACCAGACCCAGCTGGCGCCCCCGTTCGGTCAGACGCAGGTCGGCATTGTCCTCGCGCAGGGACAGCCGATATTCGGCACGGCTGGTGAACATGCGATACGGCTCGGCGGCGCCGCGCGTGATGAGATCGTCGACCAGCACGCCCAGGTAGGCGTCGCTGCGTCGCGGACACCAGGATTCCAGGCCCCCGACCAAGAGTGCCGCATTGGTGCCGGCGAGCAGCCCCTGCGCGGCAGCCTCCTCGTAGCCCGTGGTGCCGTTGATCTGGCCTGCGAAAAAAAGCCCTGCCAGGGACTTGGTCTCCAGGCTGTCCTTGAGGTCCCGGGGATCGAAGTAGTCGTATTCGATGGCGTAGCCGGGCCGGGTGATGTGCGCCCGTTCGAATCCCTGGATGGAGCGGACGAATTCGAGCTGCACGTCGAAGGGCAGACTGGTGGAAATGCCGTTCGGATAGATTTCGTCGGTTTCGAGACCTTCGGGCTCGATGAAGATCTGGTGCGACGACTTGTCCGCGAAGCGCACCACCTTGTCCTCCACCGAGGGACAATAGCGGGGGCCCACACCCTCGATCAGTCCCGTGAACAGGGGCGAACGCGCGGCCGCGGCGCGAATGATGTCGTGGGTCCGCTGATTGGTGGCGGTGATGTGGCAGGGCCGCTGCCGGGGATGCGCGGCCCGCGTTTCGAGGTAGGAGAACACCGGGTGCGGCGTGTCGCTGTGCTGTTCGGGCAGCCCGGAAAAATCGATGCTGCGCCCGTCGATGCGCGGCGGCGTGCCGGTCTTCAGACGTCCCACCCGGGGCGCGAGTTCTCGCAGCCGCGCCGCCAGCCGATTCGACGGCGCTTCCCCGGCCCGTCCGCCGCCGTGGCTCTCCAGTCCCACGTGGATCTTGCCGGCGAGGAAGGTGCCCACGGTCAGCACCACGGCCGCGGCGCGAAACTCGATGCCGCTCTGGGTCACGATGCCGGCGATCCGATCCCCTTCGACGATGAGGTCCGCCGCTTCCTGCTGGAAGATCCGCAGATGATTCTGGCGCTCCAGCAGGTGCCGGATGGCGCGCTTGTACAATTGCCGGTCGGCCTGGGCGCGGGTGGCACGCACGGCCGGCCCCTTGCTGGCGTTCAAGGTGCGGAACTGGATGCCGGACCGGTCGGCGGCGATCCCCATGGCGCCTCCGAGGGCGTCGATCTCCTTCACCAGATGACCCTTGCCGATGCCGCCGATCGCCGGGTTGCAGCTCATCTGCCCCAGCGTCTCCACGTTGTGGGTGAGCAGGAGCGTCTCGCGGCCCATGCGCGCGGCGGCCAATGCCGCCTCCGTGCCGGCGTGGCCGCCGCCGATCACGATGACGTCGAAGGGGTCGCTGTAACGCATGGCGCCGGATGTTACTCCACGGCAATCGGAATGCCGGCAAATTTGCCGCGCCACGCCTGCGGTCCCGTCTCGTGGACGGATTCTCCCGAGGACGTCACCGCCACCGTGACCGGCATGTCGCGCACCTCGAATTCGTAGACGGCCTCCATGCCGAGTTCGGGGAACGCGACCACGCGGCTGCTGCGGATGGCATTGGACACCAGCAAGGCCGCCCCCCCGACGGCGATCAGGTAGGCGGACGCGTGCCTGGCGATGGCGTCCACGGTTTCGGGTCCCCGCTCGGCCTTCCCGACCATGGCCAGCAAACCGGCCTTCCCCAGCATGGTGTCGGTGAACCGATCCATGCGATTCGCCGTCGTGGGTCCTGCCGGTCCCACCACCTCCGCCCTCACGGGGTCCACCGGCCCCACGTAATAAATGACGCGCCCCCGGAAGTCCAGACCGTCCGGCAGCGGCTTCCCGGCATCGAGCAGAGCACATATACGTTTGTGGGCGGCATCACGACCCGTCAACAGCTTTCCGGAGAGCAGCAGACGTTCCCCGCAGCGCCAGCCGGCCATGTCCTCCCGGGTGAGGCCGTCGAGCGAGACCTTGCGGGCACCGGCATCCGGCGCCCAGTGCACCGGGGGCCACGACGCCAGGTCCGGCGGCTCCAGCAACGCCGGCCCCGAGCCGTCCAGGGTGAAATGGATGTGCCGGGTGGCGGCGCAATTCGGGATCACCGCCACGGGCAGCGACGCCGCGTGGGTGGGGTAATCCAGCACCTTCACGTCCAGCACGGTGGTCAACCCGCCGAGGCCTTGTGCACCGATGCCGAGCGCATTGACGCGGCGGTAGACTTCCACGCGCAGTGCCTCGAGCTTGGTGGCCGGGCCGCGCGCGATCAGCTCCGCCATGTCGATGGGCTCCATCAGCGATTTCTTGGCCAGCAACATGGCCTTCTCGGCGCTGCCCCCGATCCCGATGCCCAGCATCCCCGGCGGACACCAGCCGGCCCCCATCTCGGGCACCATGTCGAGCACCCAGTCGGCGACCGAGTCCGACGGGTTCAGCATGGCGAACATCGACTTGTTCTCCGATCCGCCGCCCTTGGCGGCCACCGTGATCTCCACGGTGTTCCCGGGAATGAATTCGGTGTGGATCACGGCGGGGGTGTTGTCCCGGGTGTTCAGCCGGCCGAACGCCGGATCCGAGACGATGGAGGCGCGCAGTTTGTTGTCCGGGTCGAGGTACGCACGCCGTACGCCCTCGTTGATCATGGCCTCGAGGTCGCGGGTGGCGTCCCAGGTCACGCCCATCCCCACCTGCACGAAGATCACCACGATGCCGGTATCCTGGCAGATGGGCCGGTGGCCTTCCGCGCACAGGCGCGAATTGGTGAGGATCTGGGCGATCGCGTCGCGCGCCGCCGGACTTTGCTCGATGTCGTAGGCACGGCCCATGGCCTGGATGAAGTCCGGCGTGTGGTAGTAGGAAATGTACTGCAGCGCCTCGGCGACGCTTGCGATCACATCGACTTCACGGATCACGGTCATGGAGTTTCTCGATGGCTAATGGCGACCTGGGCCGCAAATCTACCAAGTCGCGGGCTGCCAGCGATAGCGAATCCCATACACTGGCCCGCCGGATCGGAGATTGGCATGCGCCTCGTGTGGACGGCTCTCATTTGCGGCGCGTTGAGCTGGTGCGGCCGCGCCGCCGGCGCCGATGCCCTGGAGCTCCACGAGTGCCGGCTGGAGCACCCGCTGCGGCTGAGTTCCGTCGCCGCGCGCTGCGGCAGGCTGCGGGTGGCGGAGAACCCGCAGGCACCCGGCGGTGCGGCCATCGATCTGAACGTGGCCCTGGTGCCGGCTCTCAACCGGCGCTCGGAGGCCGCACCGCTGTTCCTGCTCGCGGGAGGACCCGGCCAGGCGGCAACCGACCTCTACGCGAGTCATCCCGGCGCGTTCGCACGCATCAACCGCACCCACGCCATCGTGCTGGTGGACCAGCGGGGTACGGGGCGTTCGGCACCCCTGGACTGCAACTACCCCGACGACTGGACCGGCGGTGCGGACCCGGCCGGCGAGCTGCCGCGATTGCGCCAGACCACGCTCGATTGTCTCGCCAGGCTCGGCGACCGGGTTCGCTACTACACCACCAGCATCGCCGTGAGCGACCTCGACCGGGTGCGCGCGGCGCTCGGTTTCCCGCAGGTCGACCTGTATGGATCGTCGTACGGGACGCGGGTGGCGGAGCACTACATGCGGCGTTTTCCGGGTGCCACGCATGCCGTGATCCTGGACGGCGTGACCTATCCCGGGCAGGCCATCGGGCCGGACACGCCGTCCGACGGCGAGCATGCGCTCGAGCTCATCGTGAAGCGCTGCGAGGACGCGCCCGAATGCGCCGCGGCGTACCCGGATCTGCGCCGTGAGCTCGCCGGCCTGCGCGCGCGATTCGGGCCCGACAGGAAATCGGTGACGCTCGCGGATCCGGGCAGCGGCGAGCCGCTGCACCTCGAATTCACCCGCACCCTGCTCAACGCGGCCCTGCGATTCCTCTCCTACAACGCCGTCGAGGCGTCGCTGCTGCCCGTCCTGATCCACGAGGGAGCGGCGGGCGATCTGGCGCCGCTCGCGGCGCAGACCATCCTGACGGCGCGACAGATCGACGGGCAGCTCGCGAGCGGCATGCAGAACAGCGTGATCTGCAGCGAGGACGAGCCGCGATTCGCGGTCTCGGAACCCGATCGTCGCCGCATCGCCGAAACCTACCAGGGCGCCGATCAGCTGGACGCCCTCGGCGTCATCTGCAAGGTCTGGCCCCACGGCCCGGTGGATGCGGACCTGCATCAGCCGTTGCGCAGCGACATTCCCACCCTGTTGCTGTCGGGCGAAGCCGATCCGGTGACCCCTCCCGGCGATGCCGAGCGCGCGGCGTCGGCGTTGAGCCACCATCGACTGGTGGTGCTGCCGGGCGAGGGGCACGGGCAGCTGACCACCGGCTGCATCCCACTGCTCATGGCGGAGTTCCTCGACGGCGCGGCGCCCGAATCGCTCGACACCGGCTGTCTCGCGCGGCATCGGCCCACACCCTTCTTCGTCGGTCTGACCGGGCCGCGTCCATGATGCAAGCGACCGCCCTGTGCAAGCGCTTCGGCGCGGTCGACGCCGTGTCGCAGGTGTCGTTCGTGGCGCGCGACGGCGAGATCACGGGCCTGCTGGGTCCCAACGGTGCCGGCAAGTCCACGTGCCTGCGCATGATGTACGGCGTGCTGACCCCCGACGCGGGCAGCGCCCGCATCGACGGCATCGACATCCGGGGCGAGACCTCGACCGCCCGCGCGCGCCTCGGCGTGCTTCCCCATGCGGCCGGGCTCTACGATCATCTGACGGCGCGCGAGAACATCGATTACTTCGGCGCATTGCAGGGCATGTCGCGCGCACGGTTGCGCGTGCGCACGCCGGAACTCGCCGTCACGCTCGGGATGGACGATTTCCTGGAGCGTCGCGTCAAGGGGTTCTCGCAGGGTCAGCGCATCAAGGTCGCCCTGGCGCGCGCCCTGGTCCACGACCCCGGCAATCTCATCCTGGACGAACCCACCAACGGACTGGACGTGATGGCGATCCGGAACCTCCGCGGCATGCTGCGGGACTTGAGGACGCAGGGCCGCTGCATTTTGTTCTCCTCGCACGTGATGCAGGAAGTGGCCGCGCTCTGCGACCGGGTGGTCATCGTCGGACACGGTCGCGTGCTGGCCGACGACACCCCCGAGGCCATTCGCGCCCGCAGCGGTGCCCAGTCCCTGGAGGAGGCCTTCCTGCACGTGCTGGGCAACCCCGAGGGGATCGGGTGATGCGCGCGTCGTTCATCGTCTTCGGCAAGGAATTCCGCGAGAATCTGCGCGACCGACGCACGCTGATCTCGGCGCTGCTGTTCGGTCCTTTGTTCGGGCCCATCCTGTTCGGCGCGATGGTGTCGCGCATGTTGAACCAAAGCCTGGTCGAATCCGACGAGCCGCTGCGGCTCACCCTGGCGGGCGCGGAGCGGGCGCCCGGGCTGGCCGGCTATCTGGAATCCCAGGGCGTGAAACTGGTGTTCGCGCCGCTGTCGGAGGCGGGCGCCCGGACCGCCGTCGGCGGCGGCAGCGTGCCCGTGGTCGTGATCGTCCCTCCCGAGTATCCCGGCCGCTTCGCGGCGGGCCTTCCGGCACCGGTGCTGCTGGTGGCCGACAGCGCGGATTCCCAGACCCGCAAGACGGCGGATCGCGCGCGACAGTTGCTGGCCGCCTACGGCGGCGCCATCGCGCAATTGCGCCTGCAGGTGCGCGGGGTCAGCCCCCTGCTGGCCGTGCCGGTCGCCGTCAACGACATCGACGTCGCCACGCCGACGGCGCGCGCCGTGGTGGTGCTCGGGTTCATGACTTATTTCATTTTGTTCGCCGTGCTGATGGGTGGTCTGTATCTCGCCATCGACTCGACGGCCGGCGAACGCGAGCGCGGCTCGCTCGAGGCCCTCCTCAGCCTCGCCGTCGGCCGCGGCAGCCTGCTCGGCGGCAAGATCCTCGCCACCTGTGCCTACATGTGCCTGTCGCTCGCCATCAGCCTGACGGCTTTCGTCCTGGTGTTCCGGTTCGTGCCGCTGGAGCGTCTCGGCATGAGCGCGAATCTCGGCGCAGGCACGGCCCTGAAATTCTTCGCCATCTGCCTTCCCTTCGTACCCCTGGGCGCCGCGTTGATGACCCTGGTGGCATCCTTCACGCGCAGCTACCGGGAGGCACAGACCTATCTCACGGCCGTGCTGCTGGTGCCGACGCTGCCCATCGCCTTCGCCAGCATCTACTCCTTGAGGACCGAGAGCACCCTGATGTTCATCCCGTCGTTGAGCCAGCACTTGTTGATGACCAGCGTGCTCAAGGACGAACCCGTGGCGGCCATGGACCTGCTCGCATCGGCGGGCTCATCCGTGGGCTTCGCCCTGCTGCTGTTCCTGTTGACGGCGAAGCACTGGCGGCGGGAGACCATGCTCGGCTAGGAAATATCACGACGAGCACAAAAAGATGACGATTGTGCGAATCTCGTCTGGCGGTTTCCCCGTTTACCAGGTATACAGTAGGGGGTTGGGTTCAGTATCTATCGAGCGGGGGACGGCATGTCTGATTCGGCGCCCAAGCGCGGCAACTTCGTCGGTTTGTTCTCCATCGTGGTGCTCTCCGCGGCCACCATGCTTTGGTTCGTCTGGCACCACCCGGTCACCACCGGCATCGTGACCATCGTCGTCCTCGCCGCCTTCGCCATCTCCGCCCGCCTGGCCCGCCTGGTCGACACCGACATGGCCGAGCTGAAACGCGGCAGCAAGCTGGCGCGCTAGTCCCCGCGGACGGCGTGCCGCCGTCGCGCCGTTTCCGGCCTTTTATTTTCCGATACAGAAACTGCTGAAAATCTCGCCCAGCAGATCGTCGCTGGAAAATTCTCCCGTGATCTCCCCCAGCGCCTCCTGCGCCAATCGCAGGTCCTCGGCGAACAGCTCCGGCGCGCCGGTCTCGAGCGTCCGCGCCGCCCCGCGTACCAGCGAGGCCGCGCGGCCCAGTGCGTCGAGGTGCCGGCGCCGCGCCGACAACGCGCCCGGTGCGCCGTCGCGAAATCCCGCCGTGCGCTTCAGATGCTCCCGTAACAGGTCGATCCCCGCGCCGGTGCGCGCACTCAGGTAGATTCGCGCCGGCGACGTCCCCTCCTCCCGTGCGGCGGTTCCGGCGAGGTCGATCTTGTTCATGAGCAGCGTCATCGGAACGGCGGGCACCGGATTCGCCGCGTCCATGGCCACGTCCATGGCCGCATCCTCGGGTCCCGACCGGCTCGCATCGCAGACGAACAGCAGGTGGTCCGCGCGCTGCATCTCGGCCATGGCGCGCCGGATGCCCTCCCGTTCCACCGCGTCCGCCGCCTGCCTGAGCCCGGCCGTGTCGATGAGCGTGAGCGGCAGACCATCGATCTCTATGGAGTGGCGCAACAAATCCCGCGTGGTACCGGGCACCTCGGAGACGATGGCGACGTCGTCGCCCACGAGCCGGTTCAGCAGGCTGGATTTTCCCGCGTTCGGCCGGCCGGCGATCACCACCGTCATGCCGTCCCGGAGCAGCGCGCCCTGCCGCGCCGCCGCCTCGATGGAGTCGAAGGCTTCGAACACCAGCGACAGTCGTTCGGTGAGCGCCGCACCCGCCGACAGATCGAGATCTTCGTCGGGAAAATCCAGGGCCGCCTCCACCGCGACGCGCAGGGCGGTGAGCTGCATCTGGAGGGCGTGAATCCGGGCGGAGAACTCGCCCTGCATGGAGCGCACGGCGGCGCGCGCGGCCGCGGCCGTTCCTGCGTCGATCAGATCGGCCACCGCCTCGGCCTGGGCGATGTCCATCTTGTCGTTGAGGTAGGCACGCTCGCTGAATTCGCCGGGTCGGGCCGCGCGGCAGCCCAGGGCCAGCAGGCGCTGCATCAGCAGGTCCAGGACCAGCGGACCGCCGTGTCCCTGCAATTCCAGGACGTGTTCGCCGGTGAAGGATGCGGGCGCCGGAAAATACAGCACCAGGCCCTGGTCGAGCGTGCTGCCCTCCGCATCGAGGAAGCGCCGCAGCCCGGCGTGGCGCGGTTCCGGCAAACCGCCCACGAGGAGTTCGGCGATCCGCGGCACCAGGGGACCCGACACCCGCAGCACGCCCACCGACCCGCGCCCCGGGGCGCTCGCGATGGCGGCGATGGTGTCCGCAGCCTCCGCAGCCGGAGTCATGACCTCACGCGCGAGGCTTGGCCGCCACCGCTCCGACGACCTGGTTGATGCGCCACTGCTGCACGATGGACAGCACGGTGTTCGTCAACCAGTAGAGCACCAGGCCCGATGGGAACCAGGCCATCATGCCGGTCATCACCAGCGGCATGAACTGCATGATCTTCGCCTGCATCGGATCGGGCGGCGCGGGATTCAACTTGAACTGCGCGAACATGGCGGCCCCCATCAGCAACGGCAGCACGAAGAACGGGTCGCGCGAGGACAGATCGTTGATCCAGAGCATGAAGGGTGCCTGGCGCATCTCGACGCTCTCGAGCAACACCCAGTAGAAGGAGATGAAGAACGGGATCTGCACCACCATCGGCAGGCAGCCGGCGAGGGGATTGATCTTCTCCTTCTTGTACAACTCCATCATGGCGCGGCCCAGCTTCTCGCGGTCGTCCTTGAACGAATCCTGGATCTGCTTCATGCGCGGTCCCACCGCGCGCATCTTCGCCATGGAGCGGCCGCTCGCCTGGCTCAAGGGATAGAACAGCAATTTGATGAGGGCGGTGACGATGATGATGGACCAGCCCCAGTTGCCCACCAGGCCGTGCACCCACTTCAGCGAGACGAACAGGGGATGGGCGATGACGGTGAGCAACCCGTAATCCGCCGTGAGATCGAGACGCGGTCCGGTGGTGGCCAACTGCGCCTGCACCTTCGGCCCGACGAACAGCGTCTCCTGGAAGCGCGCGGTGCCGCCGGCCGGGACTTGCACCAGGGGACCCGTGGCGCTCAGCAGGTAGCGCTGCCCCTGCACCTGCAATTGCAACCGGGTGGGTTGACCCGCCTCGGGGACGATGGCCGAAACGAAGTGGTGCTGCAGCGAGGCGATCCAGCCATTGGTGGCCGTTTCCGAGAACTTGCTGTCGGCCTCGTTCTCGACCTTCAGGTCCCGGGATTTCGTCCCGTCGAAGACGGCCGGTCCCTTGAAGGAATAGGTTTCGACGTCGAAGTACGAACGCGAGGCGTGAACCCAGTGGCGCAGGAATTGCGAATAGGCGGCGAGTGCTCGCGGGGTCGTCCCCTCGTTCTGCACCTCGTACGTCAGGTCGATGGCATACGAGCCACGCTTGAAGGTGAAGGTCTTGGTCACGGTCAGACCATGACCGTCGGTCCATTTCAGGGGCACGCGGAGCTGCTCCTGCCCCGCACTCAACGCATAGGACGAGTCCACGGAGGTCCACGTCGCCAGATGCGTGGGCGCCGCCTCACCCGCGGTGCCCATCAAGCCGGTCTGCAGCAGATAGAGCGAATCTTCAGCGCGGTTGAGCAGGCGCACCGGGACGTTCGGCGTGTCCTTGTGCAGCGGATATTCGACCAGGTCCGCGCGATCGAGCTCTCCGCCCTTCAGATCGATGGAGATGTCGAGCACGTCCGTCACGACGTGCAACAGCGCTCCCGCCGCCGCGGCGCCCGCATCGGCCGTGATGCCGGCCGCCGCACCCGTGGCTTGCGAAGGCGAAGACGCAGTCGAAGTCGTAGTCGCCGCGCCCGCGACCGGCGGCGCATCGAGGGTGTCGGTGGCCGCCGAGGCCGGGGGCGACGCGGCGGGAGTCGCAGCGACGGGCCCCGACGCTGGTCCCGAAGCGGTCGGCACCGAACGGCCCAGCGTGTTTCCATCGGCGGCGCCCGCGCCCGTTTGAACGACAGCCACCGGCGGCGGGTAATCTCGCAGCCACGCTTCGTAGTTCAGGAACAGGATGGCGGCCAGTGCCCCCCACAGCATGACGCGGATATTAGGCATTGATCGGTTTCTCGTCGGGCACAGGGTCGTAACCACCTTCCGTGAAAGGATGACAGCGCGACAGCCTGCGTGCGCCCAGCCAAAGTCCACGCAGCGCGCCGTATCGCTCGATCGCCGCGAGCGTGTAGCAGGAGCACGTGGGGTGGAAACGGCAGCGCGGGCCCAGCAACGGACTCAACACGAGCTGGTATGCACGGATGGTGCACATCAAAAATCGGCGCATGGCTACCATCGCTGCGTGATGCTCTTCCAATGTTTCTCGAGACTGGCACGCAAATCCTGCGACCGTGCCTGGCGCGCGGCGTCACGCGCCGCGACCGTGACGTCGACCGCCGGCAGTGCGTGCTGATTCAGCCGGAACGACTCGCGCGCCAGCCGCTTGATGCGGTTGCGCGCCACCGCACTGCCGAACGTCCGGGTCGCGATGGCCAGACCCAGCCGAGGACGGTTCTCAGAATTGGCCAATACCGACAGACTGAAGTAAGCGTCGGTCAATCGCCTGCCGCGCAGACGCACCATGCGGAATTCGGCCGGTTGGTGCAAGCGTTTGCACGGCTCGAACCTCTGCCTCTTGAGTGAATTGACGATCGCCAGGAGATCCTGAACGAAGCGTCAGGGACAGAGGCGCTTACGCCCCTTGGCACGGCGACGGGACAGTAAATTACGGCCGCTCTTCGTGGCCATGCGTGCACGAAACCCGTGGGTTCGGGCGCGATGCAAGTTACTGGGGTTGAACGTACGTTTCATGGCGCAACTTCGGGAAAATTCACGGGGCAAAACCAGCCCACGGCAGGATTTGCGAAAGGCGGCAAGGGTACTTAGCAAGCACGGACGTGTCAATAGACGCCTCGGCGAGTAGGAGCTAGACTTCCTGCCCTTTCGATATTTCTGCCCCGCCGCCCACAACCCTAGGAGAGCGCTCTTGCCGGAGTCGCTGTGGAATCGCTGTCTGCGCGTGCTCGAGAGCGAGCTCCCCATGCAGCAATTCAATACGTGGGTGCGTCCGCTGCAGGCCATCGAACGCGACGGGGAATTGCGCCTGTTGGCCCCCAACCGCTATGTCATCGAATGGCTGGGGGAGAATTCGCTGCCGCGGATTCGCGAACTCGTGCTCGAGTTCACCGAGGGCAGCGCGCCCGCGCTGGTCCTGGATGTGGGCACGCGCGCGGGCGCGGTCACGGCCATCACCAGCGTCAACGGCGTGGGCGATGCCTTCACCCAGGCCGCCGCGCGATCGCGGCGGTTGGCGCCCATCGTCTTGGGCGGACGCATCAATGCGGATTTCAGCTTCGACAACTTCGTCGAGGGCAAGAGCAATCAACTGGCGCGTGCGGCCGCCATCCAGGTGGCCGGTAATCCCGGCAAGGCGTACAACCCGCTGTTCATCTACGGCGGCGTGGGTTTGGGCAAGACGCACCTGATGCACGCCGTCGCGAACCGGATCAAGGAGCACAACGCCGATGCGCGTCTCGCCTACGTGCACAGCGAGCGCTTCGTCGGCGACATGGTCAAGGCGCTGCAGCACAACACCATCAACGATTTCAAATCCGCTTATCGATCCTTGGATGCGTTGATGATCGACGACATCCAGTTCTTCGCCGGCAAGGAGCGTTCGCAGGAAGAGTTCTTCCACACCTTCAATGCGCTGCTCGAAAGTCAGCAGCAGGTCATCCTGA
This sequence comes from uncultured Steroidobacteraceae bacterium, assembly GCA_964657955.1. GTDB lineage: Bacteria > Pseudomonadota > Gammaproteobacteria > Steroidobacterales > Steroidobacteraceae > Bog-1198. The sequence continues at coordinate 3,287 of CAZZWZ010000008.1, read as the reverse complement.
CGTGCGATCGCTATCCGAAGGAGGTTGACGGTCTCGAGGAGCGCCTCAAGTCGCGCTTCGGCTGGGGTCTCACCGTCGCCATCGAGCCGCCGGAATTGGAGACCTGCGTCGCCATCCTGATGAGCAAGGCGGCCATGACGAACGTGGACCTGCCGGAGGAGGTGGCATTCTTCGTCGCCAAGCGCATTCGATCGAACGTGCGTGAATTGGAGGGGGCGCTGCGGCGCGTCGTGGCCACCTCGCACTTCACGGGCCGGCCCATCACGCTGGAGTTCGCGAAGGAAGCTCTTCGCGATCTGCTGGCGCTTCAAGAACGGCTGGTGACCGTGGAGAATATCCAGAAGACGGTGGCCGAGTACTACAAGATCCGCATCGGAGATTTGTTGTCGAAACGGCGCAGCAGATCGATCGCCCGACCGCGCCAGGTGGCCATGGCTCTGGCGAAGGAGCTGACCAACCACAGCCTGCCGGAAATCGGCGATGCCTTCGGCGGTCGGGACCACACCACCGTGTTGCATGCGTGCCGCCGCGTCAAGGAGTTGCGTGAGTCCGAACGGCGGATCGGCGAGGACTATTTGATCCTGTTGAGAACCCTGGCGGGGTGACCGGGAAAAGCTGTGGAGGATGTTGTGGATAACGTTGTGCACAGGTCCGGAACAGGTTCCGAACCCCGATCGGACAGGTGTCGAGCAGGGTTGGCGTCATTGCAAGTTATTGATTATATTATATTTTTACGTGTTATACAGCCATGAGCGCGCGCTCTTAATCATAGTAATAATCTTTAACTCAAGAATTAAGACTTAAGAATGGTGAACCGGGTGGATGCATGAAACTGACGGCGGAACGCGAGAAATTGCTGGGTCCCTTGCAGGCGGTGATGGGGGTGGTCGAGAGACGCCAGACCATGCCCGTGTTGGCCAACGTGCTTCTCGGAGTCCGGGAGGGACGGTTGTCGATCACCGCCTCCGACTTGGAGGTCGAGCTGGTGGCGGGCACCGAAGTGACCGTGCAAGAGTCGGGCGACATCACGGTGCCGGGGCGCAAGTTCCTGGACATCCTGCGGGCCCTGCCGGAAAAAGTGGCGGTGTCGCTCGAAGTCGATCGGGAAAAGGTGCTGATCAAGGCCGGACGCAGCCGTTTCTCTCTGACGACGCTGCCGGCGGCGGAGTTCCCCGTGATCGACGAGATCCATGCGCTGCAGACGGTGCAGATCCCGCGCAAGGAGCTGCTCAAATTGCTCGAGAAGACACATTTTTCGATGGCACAGCAGGACGTGCGGTACTACCTGAACGGCATGCTGCTCGAGATCGACGCAGAGACGCTGCGGGCGGTGGCCACCGATGGTCATCGGCTGGCCTTGTGCGAGACGGCACTGGCGGTTCGCGCGTCGAATGCGCAACAGGTCATCGTGCCGCGCAAGGGTGTACTGGAGTTGCAGAGGGTGTTGACGGATGAGGGCACCGCCGACGTGGCCGTCGGCACCAACCACGTTCGGGCGCAAATCGGCGAGGTTCGATTCACGTCGAAATTGATCGACGGCCGTTTTCCGGACTATTCGCGGGTGATTCCCGCCGCGGCCGGCAATCCCATCCACGCGAACCGGGATGCACTGCGTCAGGCGCTGCAGCGGACGGCCATCCTGTCGAACGAGAAATATCGCGGTATCCGGATCACGGTCAAAGGGAATTTGCTCACCGTGCAGGCCCACAACCCCGAGCAGGAGGAAGCCGAGGAGGAGGTCGAGGTGCGCTACGAGGGAAGCGATTTGGAGGTGGGATTCAACGTGAATTATCTGCTCGATGCGCTGGCGGCCATCGACGGCCAGGAAGTGGAGCTCGGCCTCACCGACAGCAACAGCAGTTGCCTGATTCGTTCGCCCGGGGCGGCATCGACCCGTTACGTCGTCATGCCAATGCGGCTGTAGCGCCGTGCCCCTGCGGCGGCTGCGGGTATCGGACTTCCGATGCGTGCAGTCGGCCGAGTTGGAGTTCGATCCGCGATTTACGTTGATCAGCGGTCCCAACGCATCCGGTAAGACGAGTTTGCTGGAGGCCGTTTACGTGCTGGGTCGAGGCCGTTCTTTTCGAACGCGGCAGCGGGAACACCTCGTTCGTCGTGGCGCCCCGCTCTTTCGGGTGATCGCCGATCTCACGGCAGGCGAGCGAGCCGTGACGGCGGGAGTGGAGGGATCGATTTCCGGCGTTCAAGCTCGCATCGCGGGAGAGCGGGTGGGATCGCTGGCGGAACTCGCAGCGGTGGCCCCGATTCAGGTGATCGATCCCGAGGTTCATCGCCTGATCGAGGAGGGTCCCAGTCAACGTCGACGGTTCTTGGATTGGGGTGTGTTCCACGTGGAACATGCCTTCGTGAACCACTGGCAGAGTTACCAGCTGTCGTTGAAGCAACGAAATGCCGCGCTTCGAGCGCGCCAGCCGATGGGGTTGGTCCGGGCGTGGAATGTGGAACTTGCGCGCCTGGGGAACCTGATCGACGCAGCGCGGGCAAATTATGCGGCGAAATTGGCCGCAGTGGCCCAGCCGTTGGTCTACGCCATGATCGACGCCGACCTCACACTGACCTACCGTAGCGGCTGGCCGCGCGAAAGCACTTTGACGGCGGCATTGCAAGACAACGAGTCTCGCGACCAGGCGATGGGCACCACCACCGTGGGGCCTCACCGCGCCGACCTCGTCATCCGGCTGGGCGGGCATTCCGTCAAGGATCGGATTTCGCGCGGACAGCAAAAGTTGCTGGCATCGGCCTTGCTGGTGTCTCAATTGCGCCTATTGCCACAGGAACGGGCGCCCCTACCGACATTGCTCTTGGACGATCCGGCGGCCGAACTGGATGACGGGCGATTGGGTCGTTTGCTGGGCGAACTGAGGCGCGAACCCCTGCAACTCATCGTGACGTCCCTGCATCCCGAATTTGCCGCCTTCGGCAAGCCCGGACGGCACTACGGCATTTTGAATGGAGTGGTCACAGACACGACGTGACCCGGTAGAACCGGCGCCTGCGCGAAAGCTGTAGCGTTCGGGGCCGTCCAGCGCCTCTCGGACAGAGTCATGCAGTCGTATCGATCGCCAGCCGCCTATGTTCCACGTGGAACACAAGATGAGGGCATTCCGACAGCATGAGCGTTTTCGGCACGGCGCACGCACGAAAAGCCGGCGCCTTCCAGGATGTTTCACGTGGAACCTTGACGCCGAAAATCGGCCGGCCAGGCGCTTGGTACCGGGCAACTGCTATAAAATCAGCGCCGAACGCCAAAACCAGTTCGGAAAGCG
>CAZZWZ010000007.1:0-29137 GCA_964657955.1 uncultured Steroidobacteraceae bacterium | reverse complement strand
ACCCGGCGTCACCCGGCAACGGCGACGCGCTGGCTGAAATCATCGTGACCGCGACCAAGCGCGCGGAAAATCTGCAGCTGGTCCCGCTGACGGTCTCGGTGGTTTCGCAGGCCGACGTGCAGTCGCAAAACCTGCTGGACACGTCCGATCTGAAGCGGCTGATACCCGATCTGACGTTCCAGCATGGCAACAACCCCGGCAACAACTCCTTCGGCATGCGCGGCATTTCGACCTTCGCGCTGGGACAAGGACTGGAACAGTCCGTCGGCATCGCATTCGACGGCGTGCCGCTGGCCCGGGCCGCGGGGTCCGTGGCCGATCTGGTCGACATCCACAGCGTCGAGGCCTTGAAGGGGCCGCAGGGCATGTTGTTCGGGAAGAATGCCTCGGCGGGCCTCGTCAACATCGTGAGCAATTCCCCCGAACTCGACAAGACCGATGCGACGCTCCGGGCGGCGTACGGCACGCTCAACCTGCAGGAGTATTCGGGCACGGTGAACCTCCCGGTGACCGAGCAGTCCGCGCTGAGGCTGAGCGCTTGGAAGTTTCGGCACGATGGCTCGGTCCGCGAAGTGGTCACCGACCAGGACATGAACGACAAGAACAGCGACGGCGCACGGCTGAAATACCGCTGGAGGCCCACCGACGCCCTCGATGTGAATTTCACCGGCGAGTGGACCAGCCACGACCAGAACGGGACCGGCTACAGCATCCGCTTCTTCGATCCCGCCAACTACACGCCCGGCAACGCCGGGGCCCTGATCGAAGCGTGGGAACTGGCGCACGGGACCTCGCCGTCGGACGACAACCGTACCGCGCGCGCCCAGGACATTCCGTACTACGACAAGGGGCACACCGCCGCGTACACGGGTCAGGCCGACTATTCGCTGGGGGAAGGCACGCTGACCACCCTCGTGTCCTATCGCAGCGTGCTCAACGACGACCAGTTCAACGCCTTTCCCACCGACAATCCGTACGTCAGGCAGTTCAACGCCCAGGATGCCCAGATCTACGATCAGCTCTCCGAGGAGATCCACTACACCTCGCCCGTCACGGAACGCCTGCGCTACGTCGTGGGCTTGTTCAACTTCAGACTGAAACTGCGGGAAAATCTGGGCATCGGGCTCAACGTGTATCCCACGCCCCTGCTCGTCAACGACAACTTCTACACGAACGTCAAGAACGACAACTACGCGGGTTTCGGCGAGGCCACCTTCGACCTCACCCCGCAGCTGCGCCTCATCGCGGGACTGCGGCGCTCGTCCGACAAACTGTACGCTTCCATGGAACGCACCTTCCTGTTGCCGGCACCGCCCCTCTTCCCGGGCTTCAACCTGCCCGGCGATCAGTTCGGATTGTTCTCGGCATCCAACTCGACCCGGTACAATGACATCTCGTGGCGCACCGGGCTCCAGTACCAGGTCACGCCGGATGTCATGGCGTACGTCACCGCCTCCAGGGGCTACAAGGGTCCGGGCAACGGCTACAGTTTGAACAGCACACAAGCTTCATTGGCCGCCAGCAACAACGGCATCGTCAAGCCGGAGATCGCCCATGACTACGAGGCCGGTTTCAAGACGCAGTGGTTCGACCGCCGGCTGACCGTGAACATTGCCGCCTACGAGGAGATTTTCGACGATTTCCAGACCACCCTGGTGGTGCCCGGCCCGACGGTGGTGCTGGCGGTGGAGAACGCCGGTCAGGCCAAGTCCACCGGCGCCGACGTGGATGCGAGCTGGGCCCTCACGCCCGAATTCAGCCTGGCCGCCAATCTGACCTACGACCATGCACGCTACACGGATTTCAAGAATGCAAGCTGCTACGACGGCCAGGCGCCGGCCGCAGGGTGCGTGGGCGGCGCGCAGAACCTCGACGGCAAGCCGCTGCCGAACACGCCCAAGGTGAGCACCGGCGTCACGGCCCGTTACGAGCGTCCCATCGACGAGAAACTGCGGGGACACTTCCAGGCGAACTACAGCTATCGCAGCCGCGTGATCTTCAGCAGCAGCGACGACCCCCTGACCGCGCAGGGGGGCTACGGGTTGGTGAATCTCAACGCCGGGATCGACACCAGCGACGGGCGCTGGGGCATCTCGGTGTACGCCAACAACCTGCTCGACAAACACTATGTCGACTTCATCAGCTACGTCACCAACAACGTCTTTTACACCAACGACATCGGCTACGAAGATTTGCAGACCTTCGGCGTCGCGCTGACGGTGCGTTTTTGAGGCGGGGGCGGGGTTGAGCGAGCTGCCGCTTCGAACGCGTCGCGGCGCGCCGTGCCTCAGAACCGCGCGGTCAATGCAATGCCGTAGTTGCGCAGGTCGTCGTAGCCGATGTCGTTGAAATACCGGGTGACGGTGGGGTCGTAGCTGATGTAATCGACGTAGTGCTTGTCGAGCACGTTCTTGCCGTAGAGCGAGATGCTCCAGCGGTCATCCGCGGTGTTGACGCCGGCGGTCAGATTGACGAGACCGTACCCGCCCTGCGCGGTCAGGGGATCGCCGATCGTGCTGAACACCACGCCGCTGCGGTAGCTGTAGTTGCCGAGCAGAAAGCCGCTCCAGACGGCACTCAGCGGATGCTCGTAGCGCGCGGAGAGATTGGTGGTGGCCACCGGCGTGTTGGCCAGCCGATGACCGTCCAGGTTCTGAACCGAGTGCACGCACCCCTCCGCCACGGTCTGCCCGGTCACCGGCGGACCGTAGCACTGCGCGTTCTGGAAGTCGGTGTAGCGTGCGTTGTCGTAGGTGACGTTCGCCGTGAGGCTGAAGTTGCGCGTGACCAGCCAGCTGGCGTCGAGATCCACGCCCGTGGTCTTGGCCTGGCCCGCATTCTGGGTCTGAAAGGTGTTCAACGAAGGCACGAACACCGAGGTCTGGAAATCATCGAACACTTCGTCGTAGAGCGCGACATTGACCGTCAGGCGACGGTCGAACCACTGGGTCTTCAACCCCAGCTCGAAGTTGTGCGCGATCTCGGGCTTGACGATGCCGTTGTTGGTGGCCGCGAGCTGTGCCGCGGAGCTGCCGATGCCGTAGGAAATACCCGGACCCTTGTAGCCCCGCGATACGGTGAAGTACGCCATCGCCTCGGGCAGGAACTGGTACTGCAACCCCGTGCGCCAGGACAGATCGCGGTAGGTGGTCGACGTATTGGCCAACAACGGCGCGAACGGCCCTCCCGGGGAGGTGATGAAGTTCGGGACCGACAGCACGGTGCGGTCGTAGGAGGCATCGAAACCGTCGACCGAGCGCCTCAATCCCGCAATCAGATGCAATTGCGGCGTGAGATCGAAAGTGGCCTCGCCGAAACCCGCGTAATCGTGGTTGATGAAACCGACGTCCGCATTGTCGTTGACCGGCAGTCCCGGCACGGGCGTGAGACCGAAAGCGGTGTCGCTCCGCAATTTCATGCGAAAATTGAACAATCCCACCACGTAACGCACGCGCTCCGCCACCGGCGATGCGTAGCGGATCTCCTCCGACAACTGATCGTAGTTCACCGTGACGTCGTTCTGGAAATAGGTGTTGTACAGACTGTCGGTGGCGTCGTTCAAATACTCGTCGCCGCTGTGGATGGTGCGGTAGGACACGATGGCGGACAGGGTGCCGTCGCCGATGGAGTAGTCCGCCTGGCCGGTGTAGGCCCCGGTGTGGCCCTTGTCGAAGTACGGAATGTCGGGACCGCGCGCATTGAGGTTGTGGTCCGAGGGCACGGTGCCTTTGGCCAGTTCGTACGCTTCGACCGCCGCGCCGCCGTTGCGGGCCGTGAAATTGGTGGGATCGAAAAAGCGGATGGTGTAGCCCTGGCCGTTCTCGTTGTGGTTGTTCCACTCGCCGGTGAAATTCAGGTCCAGATCCTCGGTCGCCTGCCAGCGGTACCTCAATCGCGCGCCTTCGCTGTTCTTGTCGTTCAGGTCCTGACCGGTGGTGACCAGATGGACCGGCCCGTCGTGTTCGAACTTCCAGGCGCTGATGCGCAGCGCGGAATCTTCGGTCACCGGCAGATTCACCGTGCCCGAATACTGGCGCAGGTTGAGCGAACCGAACGAGGCCCGCAGGATCGTCTCGGTCTTTCCCAGTTCGGGGCCGTTGGTGACGATGTTCAGCAATCCCGCCGACGCGTTCTTGCCGAACAACATGCCCTGCGGGCCCTTGAGCACCTCCACCCGCTGGATGTCGACCAGATCCGCGAGCGATCCCACGTTGCGGCCCAACGGCACCCCGTCGAACGCGACGCCCGCGGACTGCTCCAGGCCCTGCCCGGTGGCGAAGGTCGAGATGCCCCGGATGCCGAAGAAGTCGCCCCCCGGCGTGACGCCGTGCACGAATTGCAGATCGGGCACCAGGCGTTTCAGATCGGACGTGTCGGCCAGATTTTGCGATTGCACCATGTCCTGCGACACCACCGACACGGTCAACGGCACGGTCTGGATGCTTTCCACCCGCTTGGTGGCGGTCACGATGATTTCGTTCAAGCTGTTGGCGGAATCCACCGCCGGCTCCGCGCCCGGGGCCCCGGCGCGCGCATCCGGCACCGTCATCAGGCCGGCGAAGCCGGCGCTCGCGAGCGCCAGCCGGGGAAGCATCGAGATCTGCATGTCACCAACTCCGTATTGCTCATCCATTGTTCTTATCGATTGACGCCGGGTGCGGCTGACGCGGTTCAATCGAGGGGCGGGCCGCCCGGCGTCGGAGCGTTGGGGATGAGGATCAACTCGCGTCCGTCGGGCAGACGGATGGACATGAGGATGCCACCCGCGGAACCATCCTTGCGGGGATGAAACGTGACCGACACCCGGTCTCCCGCATTGATCTCCGCGTGTTTCCAGCCGCGCCGGATCAGTCCGTTGGGACTGGGCCCCTCGATGGCCCACTCCTTGGGCGCGGCCGCCGTTCCCGCTTCGGTGAGCATGAAATACGAGTGCGGGTTGGTCCACTGGACCTCTCGCAGCGTGCCGGCTTTCACGACGATCTTGGTCGTGTCGAACATCGCCAGCGAATGATGCGCGAGGGCCGTGCCGGCCAAGCTCACCGCCAATCCCACGCCCACCGCCCCGGCCAGTAATCGCCTCATCCGCCCGCCCCCTTCGGCTACCCGCACCGCATCGTTGTGCCGATCGTGGCGCCGCCCGTGATGTGTTCAAACGGTCGGCGCCGATCGATTGATGGGAGGTTTTCGCAGTTTTCGGCCTGCGTTACAAGTCGGTTTTTTGCACGGGCGTCGTGCCTTTTTCGACCGAATCACCGGAAGCGGCCGCGATTCGTTCGAATACGGCACGGGGCTCGTGCAAGGAGCCGGGCTAGTCCGGAAGTTCGCAACCGAGGACGATCGGCATCGTGATTCGGGCTGGAATGGGAAAGGCCTGCCATGCGTTATCTGATCGCTGCGGACACCGGCGGAACGTTCACCGATCTTGCCGTCTACGACGCCGATACCGGCGCCACGCATTTCGGCAAGACGCTCACCGACTACACGGACCTGGTCGCCGGCGTCATCGAGGGCCTGGGCGATACGAGCGCCGACCTCGCCCAGGCCGCCTTCTTGAAACACGGGACGACGCACGTCATCAACGCCTTCGTGCAGCGCAACGGCGCCCGCACCGCACTGGTCACGACGGCCGGATTCCGCGATCTGCTGGAGATCGGCCGCGGCAACCGCGCCATCCCCTTCGATCTGGCCTACCGGCGGCTGCCCCCGCTGGTCGAGCGCCGGTTGCGCTTCGAAGTGACCGAGCGCATCGACGGCAACGGCCGGGTGGTCACGGCACTCGATGAGGACGGGATGCGGCGGATCGCCGAAACCCTGCGTCGGGAAGAGGTGGAGGCCGTCGCCGTCTCCCTCCTCAACGCGTTCAGCAATCCCGTGCACGAGCAGCGTGCCGAGCGGATTTTGCGCGAGGCCCTGCCGCAGGTCTTCATCTGCAGCGGTACGTCGCTGACCCGTGAGTGGTCCGAGTTCGAGCGCACGTCGACGGCCGCCGCCAACGCCTACGTCGGGCCGAGGATGAGTCGCTATGTCACCGGCTTTCGGGACCGCCTGCGCGCACGCGGCTTCCCCGGAGCGCTGTACATGATGGGGTCGAACGGCGGCGTCATGGCGATCGAGCAGGCGCTCGCACAGCCGATCGCCCTGCTCGAATCCGGTCCGATCGGCGGCTGCATCGGCGCAGGCGCCTATGCGCGGGCGCTCGGTCTGAAGAAGCTCATCGCCTTCGACATGGGGGGGACCACCGCCAAATGCGCGCTGGTCGACAACGGCAATTTCGACGTGCAGTCGACCTACTACGTCAACGGCTACGACAGGGGATTCCCGATCCGCACGCCGGTGCTCGACATCGTCGAGGTCGGTGCCGGCGGCGGCTCCATCGCCTGGCTGGACGACGACGGGCGGTTGAATCTGGGGCCGCGCAGTGCCGGGTCGGAGCCCGGCCCCATCGCCTTCGGACGCGGCGGTACCGAGCCCACCGTCACCGACGCCAATGTGGCGCTGGGACGCATCGGGTCCGACAGTTTCATGAACGGCAGGCTGTCGCTCGATGTGGACGCGGCGCGCGGCGCCATCGGCACCACGTTGTCGGCTCCGCTGGGGTATCGCGATTCGGACGGCATCGATCGCGTGGCCCAGGGCATGCTGGACCTGGCCACCGTCACCATGACGGGCGCCATCAGGGAGATCACCGTCGACCGGGGCCGCGACACGCGCGACTACGCGCTGTTCGTCTTCGGCGGCGGCGGTCCGTTGTTCGGTGCCGATCTCGCCCGCGCCCTCGGCATCCGCGAGGTCATCGTGCCACCGCAACCCGGCGCTTTTTCCTGCCTCGGCATGCTGATGGCGGAAGCGCGCACGGACCTTGCCCGAACCTTCCTGCTGTCGCTGTCCGGCGAGGATCTCGGCGCCGCCGCGGAGGTTCTCGCCAACCTCGAACGAGAGGCGAGCGCGGAGATGGCCAGCAACTTCGACGTGAGCGGCATCGCCTTCGAGCACGCGGCGGAGATGCGCTATCGCGGCCAAAAACACACGGTCCGGGTCGGTCTCGGACGTCCTCTGCACGCGGTTGAGATCCGCCGGGCGTTCGAGAAGGTGTATGTGAGGCGTTACGGCCACCTGAATCACGAGACGGGAATCGAGTTCATCTCGCTTCACGTCGCAGCCCTGGTCCCCACCCCGAAGCCCGATCTGCGGCAGGTGGGCCGGGGCGGCCACGCTGCGCCGGCGGCGCACACCCGTCGCCCGGTGTATTTCGGCGCGCTGGCGCGGCGGCTCGAGACGCCCGTCTACCGGCGCGAGGCCCTGCCGGCGGGATTCGCCTGCGGTGGACCCGCCGTCATCGAGGAATACAGCTCAACCACCATCGTCGGGCCCGGCGACCACGTGACCGTGGGTGTCCTCGGCGAATTGCACGTCACCTGTGCGCCCGCCGGACGGGCCGGAGAGTGTCCATGAATGCAGCCTCCCCTGATGCGGCCGGCGCCGGGACCAGTCCGGCAGCCGACCCGATCTCGAAGCAGATCATCCGTCATCAGTTGATCGCCGTGCCCAACCAGATCGAGAAGAACATCGAACGCACCGCCTTCAGCCCGCTGGTGCAGGAATACAAGGATTATTCCGTCGGCTTCGTCGACGCCGAGGGACGCCTGGTCGCGCAGTCGCGCGGCAGCCTGCCGATTTTCGTGGCGAACGCCCTGGGGACGGCCGTGCGCGAGGGATTGGGCCTGATCGGTCGCGACGGCATGAGGGCCGGGGACGTGGTGATTTCCAACACGGCGGCAACCCTGGGGCAGCATCTCAACAACGTGGCGGCGTACACCCCGGTACGCTACGAGGGCGAACTCGTCGGCTTCTTCGCCGTGCTCGTTCATTGGATCGATCTGGGCGGCTCGGTACCCGGGTCCTGCCAGTCGACGACCACGACCGACATCTGGCAGGAGGGTGTGCAGTACCCGAGCATCAAGCTCGTCGAGGAAGGCCGGCGGCGCGAAGAGTTGTTCCGGATGATCGCCACCAATACGCGCTTCCCGCGGCTGTTGATGGGCGATCTCGAAGCGCAGATCGGCGGCTGCCTCATGGGCCGCGACCTGGTCCTCGACATTCTTCGCACCCATGGCCGCGCCGCCGTCGGTGCCGCGATCGCCGATCTTTGGAGCGATGCGAGTGCGAAGGTGGGCAGAGCCATCGAGTCGGCGCAGGCCGGCACTTACACGGCATCATCGATGCTCGACGACGACGGCATCCGGCTCTCCGAGCGCATCCCCGTCCGCGTCAGCGTCACGGTGGGTGACGGCCGGGTGAAGATCGATCTGTCCGGCATCGGGCCGCAGGTCGACGGCCCCTTCAATGCCGGTCGCAACGGCGGCGCCGTCGCCGCCTCGCGGATCGCCTACAAATATCTGCTCGCGCCGGACTCTCCGGTGAACGAGGGCGATTTCGAGCGCCTCGACGTCGACGTTCCCGACGGCACCTTCTTGAGCGCCCGGCCCGACGCGCCCATCGGCGGGTCCGGTGCCATGATCCCGACGGTGGTCGACACGATCCTGAGGGCTCTCGGCGAGGCCTTCCCGGATCGCCGGACCGCCGCTCATCACGGCATCTACGGCGTGCACAGCATCTACGGAAGGCTGCCCGGCAGCGACGAGCGTTTCTCCAATCTCGACACCGTCACCGGCGGCTGGGGAGCCAGCGCCGCGGCCGACGGCCCGGGACCCTTCCGGTCGATGGCCCACGGCGACGTGCCGGACGTCCCGGCCGAGCTGCAGGAAGCGTTCTATCCCTACCGACTCGTGGCCAAGGGCCTGCGCACCGACAGCGGCGGCGCGGGGAAATTCCGCGGCGGCCTCGGCGTCGAGAAGGTCTACTCCATCCAATATCCGTGCAATCTCATCGTCAAATTCGACCGCACCCACTGCCCGCCCTGGGGTCTGGACGGCGGAGGCCCGGGTGCCACGGCGCACGTGGAGATCCACCGCGTCGACGGTTCGGTGGAAAAGCTGACCAAGGGCGATCGCGAGCTGCATCCTGGCGATATCATCCGGGTGTCGAGCGGCGGCGGCGGCGGATTCGGCAACCCGCTGCAGCGCCCGGTCGCCAGCGTGCAGAACGATCTGTTGCAGGGCTATGTGTCGCCGGAGGCGGCTCGTCGACTCTACGGCGTCGTCGCCGGGGAGGATCTGCAGATTCATGTCGAGGAAACGATGCGCTTGAGAAATCCACCGGCTCCAGCTCGATGATCTCCGCCGCGACGGAGCCCGCCGTGGAGATGTCGGCGGCGGACCGGATGCTGGTGAGGAAAATCGGGGCCAGGGTCCTGCCGTTGACGGCACTTCTGTATTTGATGGCCATCCTCGATCGGGCGAACATCGGCTTCGCCAAACTGCAGATGGCGGGCACGCTGCACATGAGCGAGGTCGTCTTCGGTCTCGGCGCCTCGCTCTTCTTCATCGGCTACGTCATCTTCGAGGTGCCGAGCACGCTGGTGATGATCCGGGTGGGCGGCCGCGTCTGGCTCGCGCGGATTCTCATCACCTGGGCTCTGGTCACCGTGGGCCTGGCCTTCGTCCGGGGTCCTGAGGGGTTCTATGGCCTGAGATTTTTGCTCGGCGCGGCGGAGGCCGGCGCGTATCCGGGCATCATCTACTACCTCACGCTGTGGTTTCCGCAGCGCCATCGTGTGGGGGCCATCGGCGTCATCACCCTGGGAAGCCCGGTCGGCAACGTGCTCGGCTCGCTGATGGGCGGATTCCTGCTCGACCAGGACGGCGTTCTCGGTTTGCAGGGATGGCAGTGGATCTTCATCGCCACCGGCGGCGCCTCGCTGCTCGTCGGATTCGCCGTGCTCGTCTGGTTGCCGGACGAACCGGGCAACGCCACGTTTCTGAGCGAAGGCGATCGCCACCGCCTGGCCAGCCTCCTGAGGGCCCCGGCCGGGTCGCGCGCCGCGGATCGCCTCTCGTGGCGGAAGGTGCTCAACCCCGGAACCCTGCTGTTCGCCGCGATGTATGCGGTCATTCTGACCAGCCTGTTCGGCGTCACCTACTGGCTGCCCACGGTGATACGGGAATTCGGCGTGACCGGGACACAAAACGGGTTGCTGACCAGCATTCCTTGGCTGATGTCCACCCTGACGCTCATCATCCTTCCCAGGTACCTGACCGACGAACGGCGCGTGCTCGACGTGATGATCGCCTTGTCGGCGCTCGGCATCGTCTGCTTCCTGACCAGCATCGGCGTTCCAGGCAAAGCGGTGAAATTTGCCGCCCTCGCCGTCGGTACCCCGTGCCTGTCCGTGCTCGTGCCCTGCTTCTGGTGGCTGCCCTCCCGGGCGTTCGGCGGGCACGTGGCCGCGGCACCGATATTCGCGACCATCACCTGCTTCGGCTCGCTCGGCGGGTTTGCCGCGCAGAACGGCATGCCGGCCATTGCCGCCGCCGCGGGCGCTCCGTCGGCGGCGATGATCGTGCCCGCCGGCTGTCTCGCTCTGCTGATCGTCGCGCTGGCCGGATTGCGCCGAGCCCGATCGCCTTCGGAGCCCGCGGGGCTGCGCTCCGCCTCGTGATCGGCGAAGATCGGGTTCGGGCGCGCGTGGCGCCGCGAGCGGCTCTGCGTGGCAGCGCGTGGCAGCGACCGACAACATTCCTCGAAGGTGGTGGGAGCGTTTATTTGCGCATCGAAGTCCTGCAGTTGCTGATCACCGCGGTCGAACGCGGCAGCGTCGCCGCCGCCGCGCGTCAGATGAAGCTGTCGCCTTCGCTCGCGAGCCGTCAGATTTCCGGCCTGGAGGATGAGCTGGGCGCCAAGCTGCTGATCCGGACCACACGCTCGCTGGTGCCCACCGAATGCGGCTCACGACTCCTCGATTGGGCCCGGGTCGCGGTCGATGGCTGGGATGCGACCCGCGACGATATCGGCACGCTCTCGAACAAGCCCTCCGGCCTCATCCGGTTCGCGAGCACGGATTATGCCGGCGTCTCGTACCTGCCGCGGATTCTGGGCGAGTTCTGTCGAACCTATCCCGACATCCGTCTGTCGCATTCCACCTCGCCGGAGCCCGTGAGATTGCTGGACGGCACCTGCGACGTCGTCCTGCATTCGGGCCGCCGGCCCGGCGCGGATGTGGTGGGCCGCAAACTCTGGGATTTTCGGCGGCCGCTCGTCGCCTCACCGACGTTCTTCGAACGCTTCGGTCAGATCGAAAGCCCGGCCGATCTCGCCAAGGTCCCCTGTCTCACGCATCGGGTGAGCGAGCCGGACCTGTGGTGCTTCGAGACGCCGGACAAGCAATTGATCCGGCAGCCGATCACCGCGCACGTCACATCGGACAATTGGTCCACGATCACCGGACTTGCCCTTGGCGGCATCGGCATCGCCCGACTGTCCTTGAACATGGTGCGCGATCTGCTCGCCGCGGGCTCGCTGATCGAGCTGTTGCCCCGGCTGAGGGCGGTCTACTCCGATGGCGAACCGCCCGCGTTCTGGTTGTTCTATGCCCAGCACCGCCCCTCCGCGCGCATCAAGCTCTTCGCGGACTACCTCATCTCGCGCCTGCTGCGGGACGTCAATGACCGCCCGGCGTCCACGAAACGAGCGGCGGTCGCGACCAGGAAACCATCGACGTAGCAGGCGGCGGGGCCAGTGTCTCGAATCTGCGGCGTCTGACCTGCGCGAGCGTTGCCGCAACCGGTCGATGGACTCTGGAACAGGTTTCCGTTCGGGAGCGGAATGCCGGCTCTAAGATCGGGCATGAACATCCAACAATCGATCGACTCGACTGCCAAGGTGGAAAATGCGGGCGGCCAGTATTCGCTCGTTTTTTCGTACACGAGTGCCGTCGGCAACCAAACAGAGGACTTGACGGTGCATGTCCCCATCCGCCATGAGCAGCCGTCACCGCAGGACAAGAAGGCCCTGCTCGAGGCCGTGATCATCCAAGGTGGTCAGGGTCGCTGGGTGCAGAGGGATGCCTCGATATGGTTGATGCCGGTCGACGACGCCTAGTTTCAAAGCCTGTTCGCGGGCGGCGGCACCGGGCGGGCGAAACCCGCCCGGTGCGCAACCGCGCGGTGAGCATTACGCGGCGCGAGACTGCCTGCTACCGAACAGCTTGGTGATCTCGCGGTTGAAGGCGGGAATATCGTCAGGATTGCGGCTGGTGACGAGGTTGCCGTCCACCACCACCTCTTTGTCCACCCATGTCCCGCCGGCATTTTGAATGTCGGTTTTGAGCGATGGCCAGGACGTGAGAGTACGGCCCTTCGCGGCGCCGGCCTCGATGACCGTCCAAGGGCCATGACAGATGGCCGCCACGGGCTTCTTCGCATCGAAAAATGCCTTCACGAAGGCCACCGCCTTCTCGTTCATCCGCAACGCGTCCGGATTCATGACCCCGCCCGGCAGCAGCAGCGCGTCGTAATCTGTCACGTTGACGGCATCGACGGCCTTGTCGACCGTGACCGACTCGCCCGGCTCCGCGTGTTTCCAGCCCTGGATGGTCCCGCCCTTCAGCGACACCAATTCCGTCAGCGCCCCGGCATCATCCAGCGACTGCCGCGGCTTCGTGAGCTCCGACTGTTCGAAACCATCCGTCGCCAGAATTGCAACCCGTATTCCCGTTAACTCTTTCGCCATGCTGCGTACCTTCAGTTGGTGTTGAGTCATCATGGTGACGCAATGGCCGTGAACGATCTGCCAGCATCGCGCGCCACCCGCTCTCGGACGATGCTGACGGCTCCCGCCCGGGCGCCCGTCACTCGCCGCCCACCACCGGGTCGCGATGCTGGCTGTTCCACAATTCCGGCAGGGCGCGCACGCCGCGCGCGGCCGCGGCCAGTCGCATGTCGCGCATGATCTTGCGTTCGGCATCCGGCAGATACAGCCGTTCGTGGCCCCAGAAACTCGGCCCCTCGAAGGTCTGGTGGGTCTGCCAGGTGCTCGAATCGATGATGCGTCCGGCCCAGCCGTACTCGACGAAGAATCCGTCCGGCGAATGGATGTAGAACGACGTCATGTAGTCGTTGGTGTGGCGGCCCAGGGTGTAGGCGATTTTCTCGGGTTCCAGCTGCACGAGGTCATATCCCTGGCCCACGTCGTCCAAACTGCGCAGCTCCACCATGAAATGATGAAAACTGCGCCTGCCGGAGCCCACCACCGCGAAGCTGTGATGACGCCCGCCCACCAGATGGAAGAAGTAAAGCGCATACGGTTGCAAACCGTAATCCGAGATGCCGAATCCCAGCACGTCGGTGTAGAAGGGAATCAGCGGCTCGACCCGCTCGACGTTCAACACCGCGTGGCCCATGCCCTGCGCGCCGGTATGAAATCCAGAGATGGGCCGCGACGGCGCGAAGGGCTCGGTGGCGATCTCGGCGCCATGGAACACCTCCAGCCGATTCCCGGCAGGATCGTCGAAACAGATCAACTCTTTCACATGACGTTGCGCCGCGAGCGCGCCACCGCCCCACTGCACGCGCGTGCCCGCGGCATCGAGTCGCGCTGCGACGCGGTTCAGGGCTGCTGCGTCCGCCGCCTCCCAGCCGAGAAAGCCGAGACCGCCGCCGCCCTCGCCTGCTTCGCTCACGATGAGGCGCTGCCGCCGATCGTCCATCCGGAAACTGCGAACCGATCCTCCCTGGTCGGTCTGCTGCATGCCGAGCAGGCGGGTGGCGAAGCTCTGCCAGTCCTCCGGACGACGAGTCGACACACCGATGTAGCCCAAGGACACCAAGTCACCCGATGCGTGCGCCATGTCGAACCTCTCGAAGGAAAGCCCTACCGCACCGCCGTCCGTGCCAGCGGCGCCCAACTGGACCCGATGATGGGCAGCTCGAGCGACGAGGGGTGTTCGCGGTCGGAGAAGATACGCCACACGAAGGGTCGCGGATTCTTGCCCGGTCCCTGGGTGTGTTCCTGCCCGGGCGCGAGCTTGGCGCCGCCGGCGAGTGCCAGGCGGATGCGATGACCGGGCTGGAACACGTACGCGGTGGGATACAAGCTGAGTTCGTATCTCGTCACCTGACCGGGGGTCAGCGGATGCGCCGGTGCGCGCGGTGCGTCGGGGCCGAGCGCGCGCGGCGCGTTGAAATAGCCCTGGACCACCTGGTGCGAACTGCCGTCCGGCGACACGTCGGTGAGATCGAACACCAGATCGCCGTCGTCGCTCGAGGAGGCTGCGTAGAGCATCACCCTGGGATAGCCGGTCACCTCCGTGGCCACCCGCAGCGGCGCGGTGGTCCACGTGAGCACCTGCGTCTCGTCGGGCCGCTGATCGATGTCCAGGCGAAAATCCGTGCTCGAGATCACGGGCAGGAACGGCCCGCCGTCCGGCGAGTAGGGGAGTACCGACGGCGCAACCGCCGGCGATTGCGGTGCGCGTGCGGCCAACGAACCGTCGTTGCGACTGGCGATGGAGCCGCTCTTCGACGCGCTCATCAGCAACGTCACGGGATGCGCATCGCGCAGCGGCCAGTCGGGCTCCGTGCGCCAGGCATGGGCACCCTTGATGTACAGCGTGACCTTCGGATCGTTCTCGGCACCGTTGGCCACGCCTCTCAGCCAGTGATCGAGGAAACGTGCCTGTTCCTCGCCGATGTAATCGAGGCGCCACCAGTGCGCATAGGGTCCGAGGAACAGGCGCTTGACGGCGCCCGGCGCCTCGAACTGCTCGTAGGCGCGGATGTCGGACGGCGTAATGTAGTCGTCCCAGCCGCCCGCGATGAACACCGCCACTCCGCGAGCGGCGATGGCCGCCATGTCCCCGGCGAGCACCGAGCGTGCGCGCCAGAAGTCGTCGAAATCGCGATGGGCGGACGCGGCGGCATATTCGGTGGGCGCGAGCTTGCTGCGTTCCTCGCGGCCGACGCCGGGCAGCATCCCGCCCGGATACCAGAGCTGCGAATAGCAGTCGCCGCAGGCCACCACCGGCACCAGGGCTTTGAGGCTGGGCGGTGCCTCCTTGGCCGTGAGCCATTGGCTGATGCCGAGCAGCGACATGCCGATCATGCCCACGCGCCCGTTGCACCAGCTCTGCCTGGCCATCCATTCGACGACGTCATAGCCATCCTCGCCGTAATGACTGTACAGATTCAGGTCCTTGACGCCCTGCGACCGGCCCGTGCCGCGCAGGCTCAGGTGCACGACGGCGTAGCCGCGGGCGGCCAGGTCGAACAGCGGTGAATCCTCGGGCGCGGCCGCCTGGCTGGTACGGCCATAGCCGTCGGCCATCAGCAGACACGGCGGCGGCGGGGTGCCGGGTGGCAGCGCGGGGGTGAACAGCCGGGCGTCGAGCTGGGTGCCGTCGCGGGTGGGGATGGCGACGTCGTCCTTGATGCCGACGATGTAGCGCCGCATCGGATTGACCGCGGCAGGTCGTTCTGGCAGCCAGGCGCGCCCCTCGGTGCCCGCCCCCGGCGTGAAGCTGGGCGGTTCGGACGCGGCCACGCCGCACAGGAGCAGTGCAATGCCGGCGATGATGACGCGCATCACAGCGGCTTCAGCGGGGGTTCCGCGCCGGGCGGCAGCGCCACCCGATCCACGTTCAACACCATGGAGACCAGGCTGTAGTAGCCGAGGGCGCAGATCAGATCGGCCACACCCTGCTCGCCGAAACGCTCCACGACGGCCTGGAAACGGGCATCCGAGACCTGCGTCGTGTGCAACAACTCGTGGCAGAAATCGTGCACGATGGCTTCGTCCGGCGTGATGGGGTCCGGCCTCCTGCCCGCCGCCACGGCGTCCGCCACCTCGGGCCGCATGCCCGCCTCGATCCCCATGTTTCGATGCGCCCAGAACTCCAGCTGGGAGTTCCACCTGCGCCCGGCGAGAATGATGGCCAGCTCATTGAGCGCCGCAGGGATGCTGCTCTTGAAACGGATGTGGGCGCCCACCTGCTGCACCAGCTGGCCGATCTCGGGACTGCGCAACAGCAGATTGAAGGGGCCCCGCACCACACCCCGCGGTCCGGACCGGATGGACTCGACCATGTGCTTCTGCGCGGGCGTCATCTGCTCCGGCGTGAGCGGCTTGAAACGTTCCTCGGTCATGCGATCCTCCGGTGTTAGGATTCCGATATCCATGGTGGCGCTGCTTCCACATGCTCAATCTGCTGTCCCGCCATTTCGAAAATCTGCTGCATCTGCGCGCCGTGGTCGATGCCGGCAGCATCAACCGCGCGGCCACCAAGATCGGCCTGTCGCAACCGGCCCTGACGCGCAGCATCGGCAAGCTGGAGGCAGCCCTGGGCGTGAAACTCCTCACCCGCGTCGCCAAGGGCGTGTTTCCCACGGAATTCGGCCAGGCACTGCTCGATCACGTGCGTGCGGTGGACGGCGAACTCGAACGCGCCAGGACCACGCTCAACCTGTTGAAGGGGCGCACCGGCGAACCGCTGGCGTGCGGGGGCACCTTTTTGTCCATGTCGCTGCTGGTGCCGCTCGCGGTGAAGGAATTCGACAAGGCGAGGCCCGGCTCGCAGGTGCGCTTGTTCGAGGCGCCCACCGACGCCCTGCTCACCATGTTGCGGCTGGGTGAACTCGACGTGGTGGTGGGTTCGCAGCTGGACGAGGACGGCCACGACGATCTGGTCGCCGAGGCGCTGGCCACCGAGCACGTCGGCATCTTCGTGCACAACAGTCACAAATTGCTGGGCCGCCGGCGTCATACGCTGAAGCACCTCGCGGCCACCGAGAAATGGATACTGCCCAGCCCGCCCGGACCGTTGTACCGTTTGATGGAAGCCGAGTTCGCCCGGCACGGCGTCGGGCCGCCGCGCCGCTTCATCGAGACCTCGTCGTTGATCGCCATACGCAAGCTGATCCCCATCACGGGCCACATCGCCATCACCTCGTCCATGGTCATGGCACCGACCTTGTTCGACGGCACGTCCAAGGAGATCGTCGGCGACTGGGTATTCCCGAACACCACCATCACGGCGTTCCACCGGCGCGGTGCGAGTTCGCCGGAAGTCGCGGCCTTCGCCGAATGCCTGCGGCGTGCCGCGCAGTCCCTGCCCATGTCGCTGGCGGGCGCAGCCTGAGGCGCCGGCGGCCGCGCGGATTCAGAGCGGCGTGAAACAGGGGGCCGGTGCTCCGTCCGTGGGTTTCCACACCAGCGTGACCCGTTGGCCGATGCGCAGCGCGTCGAGATCGCAATCCACGAGATTGGTGAGCAGGGTGGGCCCCGCGTCCAGCGTCACGTAGGCGATGGCGAACGGAATGTCGACCCGGCGCGTGACGCTGTAGCTGTAAATGACTCCGGTGCGCTCGATCTCCTGCCATTCGGTGGCGCCCCAGCAGAAGGGGCAAATCGCCCGCGGATACCAGTGCAGGCGGTGGCAGGCCGTGCAGCGGCGGGCGATGAAGCGGTTCTCGGCGGCGGCCGCGTAGAACGGGGCGGACTCGGGATTCACGGGCGGCGCGGCCAGCTTGCGTTCGGCCATGGCTACTCCCTCTCCAACACCAGGGTGGCGCTGCCGTGACGGCTGCCCAAGAGCCGGCCGGTGGCATGGGCCAGGGCCAGGTCGCAGTTCGGCACCTGCACCGCCGGATGCGCTTCGCCGCGCAGCTGGCGCACGGCCTCGATGATCTTGGTCATGCCGCCGCGGTTGCCTGGATGGTTGCTGCACAGGCCGCCGCCGTCGGTGTTGAAGGGCAGCCGGCCCACGCCGGAAATCAGATTGCCGTCGGCCACGAACCTGCCCCCCTCGCCCTTCGCGCAGAATCCCAGGTCTTCGATCTGGATCAACACCGTGATGGTGAAGCTGTCGTACAGCGAGGCGTATTTGATGTCCGCGGGCGTCACGCCGGCCTCCGCGAAGGCGGCGGCCCCGGACCAGCGGGCGCCGGAATACGTCAGATCCACATCGCCGCCCATCTGGCCCTTCATGGTCTCCCCCATGCCGCGCACCTTGACCAGCGGTCGTTTCAGCGCGCGGGCGATTTCCGGCCGCACGACGAGGAGCGCACCGCCACCGTCGCTGACCACGCAGCAGTCGAGCCGGTGCAGCGGGTCGGAGACCACCGGCGAGGCCAGCACCTCCTCCACGGTGACCAGGTCGCGCAGCATGGCATTCGGATTGTGGCGGGCATGGTGGGAGGCCGCCACCTTGATCCACGCCAGCTGCTCGGCGGTGGTGCCGAACTCGTGCATGTGCCGCATGGCGCACATGGCGTACATGTTCAAGGTCGCGGGCGCGAAGGAAGCTTCCCAGGTCGCGTCCGGCGCGTTGGCCACCGCGGCCTTCGGTATGGTGCCCGAATGACCCTCGCTGCGCGGACGGCCGGCCAGCGTGATGAGCGCGACATTGCACTTGCCCGCGGCGATGGCCTCGGCCGCATGCGCCACGTGGGCAAGATAGGACGCGCCCCCCAGGTCGGTGCCGTCGATGTGCCGCACACGCAGGTTCAAATAGTCGATCATGTTGAGCGGCCCCAGGGCCGCTTCGTCGCTGGCGCAAAAATAGCCGTCGATGTCGTCGCGGCCCAGGCCGGCATCGGCGAGCGCGCCGACGGCGCATTCGGCCTGCAACTGGGCGACGGACTTGTCCGGCGCTTTTCGGGTGGGGTGCTCGTAGGCACCCGCGATGTAAGCCTTGGCGATATTTGTCATAGATGCCGCATTAATATCGATATTGAGACGATTTTAGTCAATATTTCGTCAGAGTGCCCGTCGGCCCGCTATACTAAACGAAAGCGCGTCGAAGGATGAATTGATGTCGGAGTGCATGAGCGAGGCGGGTGTCGACACCCCGGTGCTGATCGCGGGCGGCGGTCCGGTGGGGATGACGCTGGCCCTGCAACTGGCGCGTTGCGGCGTGCGCTCCACCCTGGTCGAGCGCAATGCCACCACCACGCGGCATCCCAAGATGGACATCACCAATGCCCGCAGCATGGAGCTGTTCCGGCGGCTGGGGCTGGAGCCGGCGCTGCGCGCGGCCGCCGTGCCGGAGGACAACAACTTCGACGTCTCTTGGGTGGACACCATGATGGGGCATGAGCTGCACCGTTTCCGCTACCCCAGCGTGACCGAGACCCGTGCCTTCATCCGCGCCCACAACGACGGCACGCAGCCCGTGACGCCGCCGATGCGCGTATCGCAGGTCAAGATCGAACCCGTGCTCAAGGCCGCCCTGGATGCGACGCCGGAGGTCACGGTGCGTTTCGCCACCGCGTTCGAGGACCTCACCCAGGATGCGGGGGCCGTCACGGCCGTGATCCGCGATGCCGAGAGCGGCGCCACCGAGACCATTCGCAGCCGCTATCTCGCCGGTTGCGACGGTGCCGGCAGCATCGCGCGCAAGTGTCTGGGGATCGGCATGAGCGGCGAATCGCAGATCGTGCAGCGCTTCACCACCTATTTCCGTTCCCGGGCGCCGCTGCTGCGCCGCTGGGGCCCGGCCTGGCACTACCAATCGCCGCTGGGCACGCTGATCGCGCAGAACGACGACGACCTGTGGTCGCTCAACAGCCGCTTCCCCGAAGACTGGGATTTCGCCAACACGGACGCTTCGGCCCTGCTGGTGCGGTTCCTGGGCAGCCAGATCGAGCACGAGGTGCTGGTCGCCAATCGCTGGACGCCGCATCTGCTGGTGGCCGACGCCTACCTGCACGGTCGCGTGCTGCTCGCCGGCGATGCGGCGCATCAGTACATTCCCACGGGCGGCTACGGCATGAACACGGGCATCGGCGATGCCTGCGATCTCGGTTGGAAACTCGCGGCCGTGCTGCGCGGCCTGGCGGGGCCCGCCCTGCTCGCCAGCTACGATGCCGAACGACGCGCGGTCGGACTGCGCAATCGCGGAGGTTCCGGCGCCCACATGCAGATGCGGCGGGACATTTTCGCGCTCTACCGCGACGCCCGGATCTACGACGGCGGGCCGGTCAGCGACGGCGTGCGTGAAACCGTGGGGCGCGGCATCGCGGCCATCGGCAATCCCGAGAACGAGAGCACCGGCATCGAGTACGGCTATCACTATGCCGATTCGCCCATCATCTGCACGGACCCTGCCGAGCGGCCGCCGGACGACACGCTGCGCTACCGCCCCAGCACCGTGCCCGGGGTGCGGCTGCCGAACGTCTATCTGAAGAACGGCGTGGCGCTGCACGACGAGCTGGGAACCTGGTTCACGCTGCTCTGCATCGATGCGCCGCCGAATCGCGCCTGGACCGAGGCCGCCGCGCGGGTCGGCGTGCCGCTCACGGTGCTGCAACTGGACGCCGGTCTGGCCGGCGTCTATGGTCGTGGGGCGCTGCTCGTGCGGCCCGACCAGCACATCGCCTGGCGCGGCGATGCGGATGTGGATGGCGCCGAGGCGCAACGCGTGTTGCTCACGGCGCTGGGATTCACCGGATCACCGGCCGCGCGCGCGCATGTCGCACGCGGCGCGGGCGCATGAACGGGACATCGCCCGCAAACGCGGCGCGAGATGCAAGTACGGAGTTCGAGTGCGGGCATGATCAATAAAATAGTTCAGTCGATGGCGGACGCCATGGCGGGGATTCGCGACGGTTCCACCGTGCTCATCGGCGGTTTCGGCGCGGTGGGCCAGCCTCTGGCCCTGATCGACGGCCTGATCGAGGCGGGCGCCAAGGATCTCACCGTGGTGGCCAACAACGCCGGCAATTTCCGCAAGGGCCTGGCGCGGCTGCTGGAGTTGCGGCGCGTGCGACGCATCATGTGTTCGTTTCCGCGCAGCGCCGGCTCCGTGGTGTTCGAGGAACTGTACAAGGCCGGGGAGATCGAACTGGAGATCGTGCCGCAGGGCACCCTGGCCGAGCGCATCCGCGCCGGCGGCGCGGGCGTCGGGGCTTTTTTCACGCCCACCGCCATCGGCACCAAGCTCGCCCGCGACAAGGAGGTGCGTGTCATCGCCGGCCGGGAAATGGTGCTCGAATATGCGCTCAAGGGCGATGTGGCGCTGGTGGAGGCATGGCAGGCGGATCCGTGGGGGAATCTCACTTACCGCGACGCCGGGCGCAACTTCAATCCCATCATGTGCACCGCCGCCGACTGCACCATCGTGCAGAGCCAGCACGTGGTGCCGCTCGGTGGACTCGATCCCGAGCACATCGTCACCCCCGGCATTTTCGTGGACCGCGTGCTGCACGTGCCCTACGGCAATCCGCCCATCTTCTGAACCCGCCCGGAGTTCCCGATGAACAGCACCGCCGAGACGAAACCCTGGAACCGCACGCAGATGGCCGCGCGCGTGGCCGCCGACATCGTGGAGGGCTGGTACGTGAATCTCGGCATCGGGATTCCCACCATGATCGCCGAACACGTGCCGCTGGAACGGGAGGTCATCTTCCACTCGGAGAACGGCATCCTGGGCATGGGTCCCGCACCGGCCAAGGAGCACATCAATCCGTGGCTGGTGAACGCCGGCAAGCAGTACGTCACGCTGCGCACCGGCGGGGCCTACATCCACCATGCCGACAGTTTCGCGATGATTCGCGGCGGCCACCTGGACCTGTGCGTGCTCGGTGCCTTCCAGGTGGCATCGAACGGCGATATCGCGAACTGGGCCGTGAACGAGAACGACACCGCACCCGCGGTGGGCGGCGCGATGGACCTCGCGGCCGGCGCCAAGCGTCTCTGGGTGGTCATGGAACATGCCACCAAGGACGGGACGTCAAAGCTGGTGGAGCATTGCTCGTATCCGCTGACCGCACCGCATGCCGTCAAGCGCGTCTACACCAACCTCGCGGTGCTGGAGATCACCGAGCGCGGCTTCGAGGTGATCGAGACCGTGCCGGGCCTGTCCCGCGACGACCTCAGGGCGCGCACCGACGCCGCCCTGCACTTTCGCGATTGAGCGACCTTGCGCCGGTGACTACGGCACGCCCGGACGGGACAGGACGCAGCCGTCGAACAGCCGGCGCGCGGTGCGGTACACCACGGCCGTGCGCGCGACGGGCTGCGGTCCGTCCAGCGTCACCTCGGCATCCACGTGGGTGACGCCCGACGGCTGGCCGATGCGCAGACTCCCCGCGTCGCGCCGGGCGAGTTCGTAAGGGAGGGTGCCCGGGATCTTGGCGGCCACCGCAACGCACAGCGCCGAGGTCAACGGCACGGCGCGATGCGGCGCACCGTCGGATACGATGCGCACGGTCAGATCCACGTCCGATGCCTCGAGCGCCCGGCCGGACAGCGATGTGAAGGACAGCGGACCCGCCACCATCGCGATCCGCGGCGCGCCCAGTTGCCGGGCCGCGGCGTGCAGATCGGGAGCGATGCCCATCGCCACCGACGCGATCAGCCGGATCGAACTCATGCGCGCGAGAAAAACGCCGTCCGCCGCCAGTTCGTCGGGCGTTTCGGCGCCGGTTTTCTGCAGCGAGCCGGCCTGCACGAACACGCAGGGATTGGCGGCATCGACCAACGAGGCGTCGATGTCACCGAACTCCGGAATCTGCAGCAGGGTGCGGGCGTGCCCGGTCGGCAGCAACGTGCCGGTCTTCGCGCCGCCGGGATCGAGGAATTCGAGCCGGATGGGCGCGCCGCTGCCGCCCACCCCGTCGAGTACGAAATCACCCGCCACCGCGGCCTCGCCGTCGGCGACGGCGAAACTCGAGACGATGACCTTGCCGGTGTTGGTGTTGTGAATTCTGACGCTCGCAGTCCCATCGGGCGCCGCGCGCACCAGTCCCTCGTCGACCGCAAAAGGTCCGATCGCCGCGGACATGTTGCCGCAGTTGGCGCTGTAGTCGACGCCGGCCGTGCGCACCATGACCTGGGCGAAGGTGTAATCCACGTCGGCATCCGGCCTGCTGGGCGGCCCGACGATGCACACCTTGGAAAGTGATGCCACGCCGCCGCCCATGCCGTCGAGTTGCCTTCCCGCCGGATCGGGCGAACCCATGATGTCCAGGAATACGGCATCCCATTCCCTCCGGTCGGCCGGAAGATCGCGGGCATGGAACACAACGCCTTTCGACGTGCCGCCGCGCATGAAGACGGCCTTGAAGCGGGATTGGGGCATGATCGTCGAAACCGTCCCATACGCGCCTGCCCGCTGTCAACCATGCTGAATCCGCCCGCCCCATCCGGCGCGGCATCGCTCGTGCCATTGCCGATGAAAATAAAATACAGCGCGGGCATGTATGGCTGCAGCGCGGCGACCTCGGGCACCGGTCTGTTGCTGCTCTATTGCTACACGGATGTGTTCGGCATCGCACCGGCCGCGGCGGGCTTCATCATCTTCCTGGGCTCGGCCGTGGACCTGGCCGGCAGTCTCG
Organism: uncultured Steroidobacteraceae bacterium; assembly: GCA_964657955.1. GTDB lineage: Bacteria > Pseudomonadota > Gammaproteobacteria > Steroidobacterales > Steroidobacteraceae > Bog-1198. The sequence continues at coordinate 5,909 of CAZZWZ010000007.1, read as the reverse complement.
GAATCCCCTGGCTGGTGGGACACGTGCGCAGCCGGCTCGGGCGCTATCGCCCATTCCTGATCTACGGCGCGCTGCCGCTCGGCTTTTTCTTCGCCGCCTCGTTCATCCGACCGAACGTGTCGGCGGCGTGGTTCTATCCCTGCGTCGTGGCGCTGCATCTGTGCTACCGGGCGGGCTATGCGGCGGTGTTGATGCCACATGCCTCGCTGCTGACCCGGCTGTCGGAGGATGCGGACGAGCGCGCCTCGGTGGGCGCGGTGAAGGCCATCGCCAGCAACCTCGCGGTCCTCACCGTGGCCACCGTCGGCATGACCGGGATCGAGCGTCTGGGCGGCCACACCGCGCACGCGTTCACCGTCTTCGGCCTGACGTTCGGCGCCGTGATCGCCGCATCGGTGTTGATCGCCGGGATGGCCACGCGGGAGCGCATCGCCGGGTCGTCCCCGGGCGGCGATACCCGCTCCGTCGGGAAGGCGCTGCGCCTGATCGCCGGCAACCGCCAGATCCAGATATCCTTTGCCGCCACGCTCATCTTCTACATCGGCTACGCGCTGCTGTACGGCGGCATCGTCTACTACTTCAAGTACGTGATCGGCGATCCGGGCGGCGCCAAGTACGCCGCTCTCGGCATCGCCCTCGGCGGCATTTTTTTCCCGCCCGTCTGGATCCGGATACTGCGCCGGACCAGCAAGGCATTCGTGTGGTCTGCCGGATGCAGCGTGCTGGCACTGGCCTTCCTGACCTTGTACTTCGTGGGACCCCGGCCGTTGCCGGTGCTGTTCCTGATCTATGTGATCGCCGGCATGGGCAAGTGCGGCGTCATCATCAATTATTTCGCGGTGACCGCAGATGCCGTGGATTACGGCGAATGGCGCCTCGGCGCGCGCGCGGAGGCCTACAGTTTCGGCATCCTCTTCCTCATGACGAAGGTGGGCGAGTCCATCGGCTCGGCGCTGTTGGGCTTCATGCTGGGCTGGGCGGGGTTCGTCGCAAATCAACAGCAGACGCTAGCGACCGTGGGACGGCTGCGAGTGGCGACCTGCGTGGCCGCGGCGGTGGTCATGGGCGTGTCGGCGCTGGTGATGGCGTTCTTCCGCATCGATGCACGCCGCCACCGCGCGCTGACGGCGGAGCTGCACGCCGCGCCCGCCAGGTGAGCGGCGCGCGCCGGCTTGACAGAGATGTTCGATATCCAGACAGTGTGCCGCCGCCCGGGAGCGGAACGAGGTTTTCCTTGAAGAACGAGTCGCGGGAATGGGATGTGGTGATCATCGGTGGCGGCAACGCGGCGCTGTGCGCCGCCATCACCGCGCGCGAGGCCGGCGCCGCGGTGGTGCTGCTGGAACACGCCCCCCGCTCCATGCGCGGCGGCAACAGCCGCCACACGCGCAATCTGCGCGCCATGCATGCGGCGCCCACCTCGGTGCTCACCGAAGCGTATCTCGAAGACGAATACTGGGATGACTTGAAGCGGGTCACGGCGGGCAACACGGACGAGCATCTGGCGCGCATGACCATCCGGGGCTCGGCCGACGCGCTGCCGTTCATGGCGCGCTGCGGCGTGCGCTTTCAACCCAGTCTCACCGGCACGCTGAACCTGTCGCGCACCAACGCCTTCTTCCTCGGCGGCGGCAAGGCGCTGGTGAATGCGTACTACGCGCATGCCGAGCGGCTCGGCATCGAGGTGCTGTACGACACCGAAGTGCGCGAGATCGCCCTGGAGGACGGCCGGGTACGCAAGCTCACCCTGACCAGCCGGGGCTTTCCGCTCGACATCGTGCCGAAGGTGGTGGTCGCCTCGTCCGGTGGCTTCCAGGCCAACATCGAATGGCTGAAGGAGAGCTGGGGCGAGGCGGCGGACAATTTCCTCATCCGCGGCACGCCGTATGCCCGGGGCGGCGTGCTGCGCAACCTGCTGGCGCAGGGCGTCGCCTCGGTGGGCGATCCCACGCAGTGCCACGCCGTCGCCATCGACGCGCGGTCGCCGAAGTTCGACGGCGGCATCGTCACGCGGCTGGACTGCGTGCCCTACTCCATCGTCGTCAATCGCAGCGCCGAACGTTTCTACGACGAGGGGCAGGACGTGTGGCCCAAGCGCTATGCCATCTGGGGACGGCTGGTGGCGCAGCAGCCGGGCCAGATCGCCTATTCCATCATCGACAGCCGCAGCGAACGGCTGTTCATGCCCTCGGTGTTCCCCGCCATCAAGGCGCAGAGCATCGCCGAACTCGCCGTCAAGCTCGACCTCGATCCCCGGGCGCTCGAAACCACGGTGAAGAACTTCAATGCCGCCTGCCAGCCCGGCAACTTCGACAACTCGAGACTGGACGGCTGTCACACGGCGGGGCTGGAGCCGCCGAAGACCAACTGGGCCCGCGCCATCGACCGGCCGCCGTTCATCGGCTACCCGCTGCGGCCCGGCATCACGTTCACCTATCTGGGCGTGCGCGTCGACGAGAACGCGCGCGTGATCATGCAGGATGGCCGGCCGGCGGCGAATTTGTTCGCCTCCGGCGAGATCATGGCCGGCAGCATCCTGGGCCGCGGCTATCTCGCCGGCTTCGGCATGACCATCGGCACCGTCTTCGGTCGTATCGCGGGAAGGGAGGCGGCCAAACATGTCGGTCATTGATACCGTCCGGGCCGCGGCGGACGAAGGCGTGGGCCCGCGGACCGAATCGGAGGCGATGCGCGAGGCCCGGCGCGTCATGGAAGTCTGCAATGCCTGCCGCTATTGCGAGGGTTATTGCGCGGTGTTTCCGGCCATGGAATTGCGGCGCGAATTCGCCGCGGGCGACCTCAACTACCTGGCCAACCTGTGCCACTCCTGCCATGGCTGCTACTACGCCTGCCAGTACGCGCCGCCGCACGAGTTCGGCATCAACGTGCCGCGCACGCTGGCCCGGGTGCGCGACGAGAGCTACGCGCAATATGCGTGGCCGGCCCCGCTCGCGGCGCTGTACCGCCGCAACGGCGTGGTCATGGCGGCGGTCATGGCCCTGGCCGTGGCCGGCGTGCTGCTGCTGGCCATGCTGCTGCAGGATCGCTCGGTGCTGTACGGAGCGCACGAGCTCGCGCCCGGCGCATCGTTCTACCGCGTCGTGCCCTACGACGTCATGGTGTGGACCGCCACGCTGACGTTCTGTTTTTCCCTGTTCGCCCTGGGGATGGGATTCATGCGCTTCTGGCGCGACACCGGCGGCCGCCCCGCCGAGCTGACCCGGCCCCGGCCGCTGTGGCAGGCACTGCGGGATGCCGCCAGCCTGCGCTACCTGGGCGGCGGCGGCCATGGCTGCAACGACACGAACGAGAGCTTTTCCTCGCAGCGCCGCTGGTTCCATCACAGCATGGCCTATGGATTTTTATTTTGTTTCGTCTCCACCTCGGTGGCCACCATCTACCACCACGTGCTGGGATGGCAGGCGCCGTACCCCGTTGGCAGCGTGCCCGTGCTGTTCGGTCTGGTGGGCGGCGTCGGGCTCACGATCGGCTGTGGCGGTTTGTTCTGGCTCAAACTGGCCGGCGATCCCGCACCGCGCGAGCCGCGCCTGCTCGGTGCCGAATCGGCGCTGCTGTTCCTGCTGCTCCTGGTCGCGGTCACCGGCCTCGCGCTGCTGGCGGTGCGCGCCACCGGTGCCATGGGGGTGGCGCTCGCCATTCATCTGGGATTCGTGCTCGCGTTGTTCGTCACGTTGCCGTACAGCAAGTTCGTGCACGGCGTGTATCGGCTGGGCGCGCTGATCCGGCACGCCATCGAGCGGCCCATTCCGTAGAACGGCCTCCTCGACACCGCAGGCCACGTTCACGCGGGGGCCCTCCGACGCCCGGGCCCGAGCCTACGGTGCGATGCCGCGGGTCTTCAGCCGGATCCTCGCCAGGCTGCGCCGGTCGGTGATGTACAACGTTTCGTAGTCGGCGTCGCCGAAGGCGAGATTGGTCGCGGGGTCGGCCAATAAAATGGTGCCGACATGCCGCCCGTCCGGCGCGATGATCCAGATGCCGCCGGGCCCCGTACAGAAGACGTTCCCACGCGCGTCCACCTTCATGCCGTCGGGTCCGCCGATGGCCTTGTCGCCGCTCATGTCGATGAACACGCGACCGTTGGCGAGCGTCCCATCCGGCAGCACGTCGTACCGACGGATGCCCCCATTGCCGTTGATGTAGAGCACTCGCTCGTCCGGCGAGAACGCGAGACCGTTGGGCACGAAATCCTGGGTGAGCAGCCGGACCTTGCCGTCCTTCACCCTGAACACGCCGCCATACGGCAGCTCCATGGAGGGCGTGTTCGGATGCACGTCCGTGAAGTACACCGCATCGTCCGATTTCACCACCAGGTCGTTCGGCCGGTTGAACCGTTTGCCCTCGTAGCGGTCCGCGAGCACGGTGCGCCCGCCGCCCGGCTCGAGACGGATGATGGCCCGATCTCCCTGGGCGCAGAACACCACACGCCCCTCCCGATCCAGCGTGATGCCGTCGGAACCGAAGGTATACACGTACAAGGGTCCGCTGCGCGAAATGTAGCCTTCGAGACTGATCCTGCCGACGTCTCCGGTGTAACCGCTGTCTTTCAGGAACACGGCCACTCGGTTGTCCGGCGTCCATCGGTAGATCACATTGGCCGCGATGTCGCTGAACAGTAGATGCCCGGACTCGCCGTCGCGAACCCAGACGGGCCCCTCGGAGATGCCGAAGGCGTTCGATTGCAGCATCTCGAGTTTCGCATCGGGCGCGACCACGGCATCGAGCGCCGGGTCGAGCCTGAGGACTGCCGCAGCCGGCTGCGCCCGTGCACCGCATGCCACGCAGGTGCCGAAGGCCAAGACCGTCCAGAAGGCTGCGGCCGCAGAGAAAGCCGGCCGCCGGCTCGCGCCGCGGCGACCGTGCGCGGGCCTGCGCCGCCAGGCTCGACGGTGCCTGGCTCGAAAGGGCCCTGCCTCGCTCATTGCCGCTGGGCGATCTTCGCCTGGGTGCATTGCGAGATCACCGTCAGAAAATCCTGATATCCCGCATCGCCGACCACGAACGGATTGGCAGCCTCCGGCTTGCGATCGCGAAGTGCAGCTTCCTTCATCCACGTGTCGTCGAAGGCCGGATGATTTTGCAATTCCACGTCCACCCGGGCGCTGCGCGTCACGTCGCCGAAATGCGCCAACGACTGCACGAATTGCCGCAACGGTTCGAGCGGCGCGCGATCCTCGGCGAGGATGGCGCCGCCGAAGATGGCCGCCCGGTGCAGGTGCCCCCGGTCCTTCACCGGGAATATCAAGCCCAGGGAACCCGGCGTATGTCCGGGAATCAGGAAGGCCTTCACGTGCAGGTCGCCGAGCACGATGTCGCCCCCGTCGCCCACCTCGAGATCGTGCGCCGGACCCGGCGCCACCATCCAGGGTTCGGGATGCGGAGGCAGCATGGTGGGCGGCTCGGTGATCATGTGCCAGTCCGCCGCGGAGGCCACGATGCGCGTGCCGTAGTGCGTCTGGAAATACGGCGCGCCGCCGAAATGGTCCGGATGTCCGTGGGTGATGATGATGGTCTTGACGCTCGCGGGGTCGACCCCGAGTTTGGCCAATCCCGGCAACAACACCGTCTCCAGCGACGAGGCGATGCCCGAATCGATCATCAGGACGCCGGCCGACGTCTTCAGGACGAACTCCACGGTGCTGCGATCGCCGATCACCGCGAGATCGTCGAAGATCCACCGCGGTTCGACCGTCACATCGGGAAACTTGCTCGGGTGCGAACCCACCTCGCAGTAGAAGTCGTAGGCACTCTGCCAGTGGGTGCCTGCGGCGCGCTTGGCGAGCGCGCGATGTGCCGCAGCCTCGGGGGTATCCTTGAGGACGAGCGGTGGTGGCTCGCCGCCGGGCGGCGCAGCGTCCTGAGATCCGTCTTTCCCAAGACATCAGGGT
>CAZZWZ010000006.1:0-29274 GCA_964657955.1 uncultured Steroidobacteraceae bacterium | reverse complement strand
GACGCCCACGCCCACCCCGACGCCCACACCGACGGCGGCGGTCAACGTGCTGACGTTCTCTGCGTTCGATTACAACGTCGTTCAAAGCGCCAAGGTCGCCAGGGTGACCGTCAACCGGGTGGGCGCCGCGTCCGCCGCGGTGAGCGTGAGCTATTCGACCAGCGACGGCAGCGGCGTCGCCGGCCGGTTGTACACGGCTTCCCAGGGAACGCTGCAGTGGGCGGCGAACGATGCCGCACCGAAGACGATCTCCATTCCGGTGAGCGCGTCGATGTCGTTCTCGGGCAATAAATCCTTCAACGTGGTGCTGTCGAATCCCAGCACGCAGGCCGAAGTGCGCAGCCCGAGCACCGCCACCGTGATCGTCTCCGCCAGCCAAACCGCCGACAGCGTGCAGTTCGCGGCCGCATCGTACACCGTGTCCCAGAGCGTGGGATCGGTCACGATCAGCGCGACGCGCACGGGCGACACCTCGGCTCCGACCAGCGTTTCCTACGCGACCATCGATGGAACCGCCGCCGCGGGAACCAACTTTTCCAAGTCGGCCGGCACGCTCAACTGGTCAGCCAACGATTCGGCCACCAAGACCTTTTCGGTGGCGATCACCGGCTCGCAGACCATCCATTCGAACGTCACCTTCCAGGTGGGATTGTCGAACCCCACCGGCGGTGCGACCCTCGGTTCCGCCGCGACGGCCAGCATCAGCATCACGCCCAGTGCGGTCGCCGCCACCAGCAACGCCGCGAAGGTCCTTTCGACGCTCAGCGGCCTGAACAAATCCTCGGGCCTGCGGGTGTTGTCGGGACAGCACGTGAACATCTGGAATTCGGATGGCACGAGCATCACGCAGCCGATGGACGTGGTGTCCCCGCTGGTCGGCCAGACCGGCGTCAATCCGGCCATCATCGGCCTGGTGCTCAACTACGCCACGGATTCGTATGCCTACACCGTCGACGTCACCAACGCGCTGGCCAAGCAGTGGTGGTCCAAGGGCGGCATGGTGATGGTGTCCTTGTACGACAACGATCCGACGTTCAGCTTCAACTCCACGGGTGCGCCCATCGGCCAGCCGATTCCGAGCAACGCGTTCCATAGTCTCACCGACCACTCCTCGGCAGCCTATGCCCAGTGGCACTCGCAGCTCGACACCTACGCCGCCGCGCTGCACACGCTCACGGACTCGGGCAACGTGGTGCTGTTCCGCCCGTTCATCGAACTGAACGGCAACTGGAACTGGTACGGCGCGGAGAACACGGCCGACTTCATCGCCGTGTGGAAGGACATGCACGACTACCTGATGAACACCAAGCACCTGACCAACGTGCTCTGGATCTACAACGTCAATGCCAACGTCGGGCGGTACATGGATTACTACCCCGGTTCGGCGTACGTGGACATCGTCGGCATGGACATCTACGACGATGGTTCCAAGATCGTGGCGGATGCGAACAACGGGAACATGTACCAGCAGCTGGTCTCCAGCGGCAAACCGGTGATCTTCCCGGAGATCGGCCTGACGACGGCGCCTTATCCCGCGCATTACTCGCTGGACGACAACTCCATCATCAATGCCATCAAGACGGGGCTTCCCAACGTCGTAGGCTTCCTCTCCTGGAACAGCGATTTCGCCCTCTGCAATCAGAGCAACGCCTCGTCACTGTTGAACAACCCCTGGGTGATCAACCTGTCCAACATGCCGAGCGGTCTGCAATAGCGCTCTCCGACGGCTGCCGCGGCGCGAGTGTCCTCCACTCACGTTTCCGCGGCAGCGCCGGTCGCGGGAAGCGCGGCGCTCAGCGCCAGTGAGCGAGGACTTGGATGCCGACGGTATTGTCGTCGTAACGGTCGAGGAACACGTTGGAGTGCCGGGATTGAGCGTTGAAGTAGCCCTTGACCTGCAGATTGCGCAACGCCTGGTAGGTCACGTTCAAGCTTTCGGCGGGCGATGTATCGGTCCGTCCGTTCACGACGGCCCCGGGAATGGCCGAACCCACATAGGTGGAACGCGTGTACGCGAACTTCAAACCCACGCCCAGTTTGTAGGTCGCCTGCCAGTCGGCGGCCAGGGACGCGGTGGAATCGATCTCCGAGCCCGCCGACGCCGCGTAGCTGTAGACGGCCCTCTGGAGCTGCGCCGTCAGCAGGGTTTTGCCGGTCAGTTGCCGCTGGTATTTGAGCAGGCCCGTCACGGTGCCCAGCGAACTCTCGTCGGCGCTCTGGTTGCGCCGGGTGTACCCCAATGCACCGTTGAACGTCGTCAGGCCGGTGATGACGTAGGTCATCCGGGCCTCGGCGCTGGTCTGCGTGTAGGGGCCCACCCCAACCGCATGGGTGAAGTTGCCGGAAATGTGATCGACCCCGACGCCGTACGTCAGATTGGCGATGCCCAGGTAGCTCACCCCCAGATGGGTTCCCGTCTCGTGTTCGGTGAAATCGGGGTAGAACTGCAGCGGCGATTCGTAGGTGTGGAAGTTGACGCCGGTTTCCAGGCGCCAGTCGGTGCGGAATTTCAGGTTCAATTTGCCGACGATGTTGCGGTCCGTGTCCACTTCGAGCGTGGGACTCTGGCGGTCGGCGAAATACGCCGCCAGATGCTCCTGGCGAGCCTGCACGATGCCGTCCAGCAACGACGCCACCTTCCAGTCGAGCTGCAGGTTGGCCAGGTATTCGGAGTGATCGAGAAACGTGAAGTGGTCGTAGGTGATGTGCCGGCCTTCGATGGTCCCCGAGAGTTTCTGCAGACTCCACAGGTAGGTGCCGGTCGCGCCGGCGATGTAGCGAAAATCCGTATCGGCCAGGGTCGGGCCCCCATAAAATTGCGTCGCGGTCTGCGAATCCGGCACCCGGAACACGTTCGAGTCGTGCTCCACCTGGGCCGAGACGTAAGGGTTGAACGTCGCCTGACCGAGTGCGGCGCCGGGCAGCACGAACAGCATGGCGAGCGGCGCCGTGAAGACCGCGGCACGTGATAAGGGGACCTTGCAAGGGCACGTCTCGTTCATTTGGGAGGGGATTTCCAGTGTGATGATGGGGAGCGTTCAACGTGCGGTGCACGAAAAATTAGCATATCAGCCCGTTTATCGTCGTTACGCGGACTTCATTCACGGAAGGGGCGACGCTCCCGCCGCCGGCGGAAGGCCCTTGATGTGCATGTCGATGACGGCTCCCAGACTGCAATTCTTGAAGTTGCTTTCAGAATTTTTACATAATGTGAAGATGTTACAACGATAACGACTTTCGCGATAGGGGCGGCGCCGGGGCCTTGCCACATCTGAATCACGCGCCGCGTCCCGGATTTGTGGGAGGGCGTGATGCGTTTGTAGAACCGGACGGAGCACACCGGGTATGCTCGATTCATGAAACGCCCTTTTGTCAACGTTGCTCAACGCGGCGCCGCCGTCCGTGATCGCGGTGCGCGACGCCCCGGTGCCGCCGAGGCGGCGCGCGATGCGCCATCACCAAGGCCGGACCGGGTCGTGCCGGGCTGGGTCAACGACGATCGTGGATCGTTGTTGATCGCCGGTGTGATCTGGTTCTCGATCGTCTACATGATCGTGCCCGAGTACCTCTTCACGGGGGGTCCAAGCCCGCTGGCGACGATGACCGAACCCAACGTGCTCTTCCGGGTGATCAAGCTGCTGCTGATCGCCGGCAGCGCCCTCATCATCCTGTGGCGCGGCAGCCTCGCATGGCTGCTGTTCAAATCGACCAACCCGCTGTTCTTGGTCTGCCTGGCGCTGATCCCGTCGAGCTTTCTGTGGTCCATCGACCCCGGCGCCACCATTGCCCGCGTCGTGACGCTGAGCTCCATCATTTTCGTCTGCTATGCCTTCGTGCTGGTGGGTTGGCACCCTCATCGTTTCCAGAAGGTCATCCGCCCCATCGTCACCCTGCTCCTGGTGGGGTCGTTGGTGTTCGGCATCTTCTTTCCGGATCTCGCCATCGAGTCCGGCGACGATGCCTCCCTGAAGGATGCCTGGAAGGGTCTGACCTATCAGAAGAATCAGTTCGGGGTGCTGGCGAGCATCAGTGCCGTCTTCTGGCTCCATGCCTTCTTGACCCACGAGACGAAGAAATGGATTTCGGCGTTCGGTCTGCTGGTTTCCGCCCTGTGCATCCTGCTCTCGCGAAGCTCGTCGTCGCTGCTGGCGACGGGACTGACGGTGGGCTTCATGCTGGTCCTGCTGTATCTGCCGGGCAACCTGCGCCGGTACATGCCCTACATCGTCGGAAGTTTCGCGACCTTGGTGGTGTTCTACTCGGTTGCCGTCTTGAAGCTGGTGCCCAGCCTGGACTCCCTCCTGACGCCCATTGCGGAATTCTTCGGCAAGGACCTGACCTTTTCCAACCGCAGCCTGATCTGGGCCATCATCAAGGAGCACATCATGCTGCGCCCGTGGTTCGGTTCGGGTTACGGCGCTTACTGGGTGGGACCGTTGCCCACCTCACCGTCCTACGAATTTCTGTCGCGCCTCTATTTCTATCCCACCGAATCGCACAACGGCTATATCGAGATCGTCAACGATCTGGGCGTCGTCGGGCTGCTTGCCTTCTTCGGCTATCTGGCGGTGTTCGTGCGGCAGGCGCTCAAGGTCATGCGCATCGACCGCAATCAGGGGGTGCTGTACCTCTGCATCTTCTTCCAGCAGGCCATCAGCAATCTGACCGAGAGCTTCTGGATGCAGATCGGCTTCGGGTTCACCGTGTTCACGCTGGCGACCTTCAGCATCGGGCGTCTGTTCCTGGATATCCGGCTGAGGGAATACTTCGGCGGCCGGAAGGACGGCTCCGCCGCGCGTCCTTAGAGCCGCCGCTCGCCTCGGAGCCGCCGCGCGTGTCGAGAACCGCCGCGGGGCGCACCCGGAGGCGCCGCATCAGCCGGTCAGGACGGCGGGGTCACGTGTTCTCGCGCTTGGTGCGAACCCACTCGTTCGATTCTCGACGCCGCAGATTGAGCAGCAGCTTCCATGCCAGGAACCAGGGCGTCCGGGCCAGGTCCCAGATGCCCTGGAGCCCGACCCCGCTCAGCGCCCAGCCCCGCACCACGTAGGCGACCAGCGCGGCGAAGCAGCCGAGCGTCAACCAGAGGAACAGCGCCGGGCTCAAACCCAGCCAGTAGCCGATGGCCGCCAACATGCCGAGGGCGATCACGTTGATGGCCACGGAGGAGAGCGGCAGAACCAGAAGGTCGATGCCCAGATCCAGGCAGAGGGCGCTGCGATCCTTGATGGCATGGCTGAGCAGCGGCAGTGTCTTGGATCGGATCAGGGCGGACCGCCCGTCCTCCCAGCGCTGTCGCTGCCTGCGGGCGATCTCCTCGCCCGATACCATGTCGGCATCGGAATGGGCTTCGTCGGCGTACGCCACCCGATAACCGGCAAGGCCGATGGCGATGCCGTATTCCACGTCTTCGGTCAACGAGAAACAGTTGTATGGCACGGCCTCGAGCAGCCGGTGCGTGACGCACCACCCGTTGCCCCGGATTCCGCAGGACAGGCCCAGCCGCTCGCGTGCGCGCGAACGAACGATGTGAAACGAGCCCTTGGCGATGGTGATGAGCCGGGTTCGCCAGGACGCCATGGGGTTGCGCACGCCGTAATGCGATTGCACGGCCTGCGATCCCGACTCGATGCGGGCCGCAAACGCCCGCAGCAGGTTGGGCGACACCTCGGAATCGGCATCCACCACCACCACGGCGTCCGCCCGGCGCGCGTCACGGCTCGAGGCGAAGGCATGCTGGAGCGCATAGCCCTTGCCACGGTTGGCCGCGTCGTTCCTGACCAGGACCTCGGCTCCGGCGGCACGCGCGACGGCGGCCGTATCGTCGGTGCAATTGTCCGCGACGACCAGGACGCGGAAGCGGTCCGCCGGCCAGTCGACGTTTTTGAGGCTCGCGATGGTGCGCGCGATGATGGCCGACTCGTTGTGCGCGGGGACGATCAGGTCGAATCGTAATTCCCGACGTAGCAACACGGGGGTGGCGGGACGGCGTGACAGGAGGGTCAACATCAGCAGATACGCGCACGGCAGGATCGCCGGGAGCGCCACGCAGGACAGCAGGAGGTTCGCGATGAAGATCATTCATTCATACCACAGGGAGGTCAGCCAGTCTGTTCCACCGGGCCGGACCGCACAAGGCTTCGAACCCGCCAAAACTGTGCGCTGTGTCATACCCCGCGCGGGAATCGCCCGTGCAGCGGCTTCATTGAGAGAATTTCGAGAGCAGCTCGACGTATCCGGACTGATAGTAGATGGCCGGCTCGTTGATGGCCCAGGAGTTCTCGGGCGAGCCCACGTTCCAGTCCTTGTACGATTTCTGCGGCGGCTGACCGGTGGGGGGCGCGAGGGAATTGGGCACGGAATTGGACGCCTGGGCGTTCGGACCGCCGGGGACGAAGCCCGGCGCGGGACCGCAGGTCGGGGCCGCGGCGCCCGAGCCGGTACCGCTCGAACCCGTGCCGCTCCACTTGGTGCCGTGGGCGAACCACGCGTGATAGAGCTGCTTCACGGAACTCGCCGCGCCGTACGAATCCATGTTGCTCAGGTACACCATCGCGAACGGGTTCACGCCGTGAAAATAATGCAGGGTTTCCAGGGCGCGGGTTCGATAGCCGGCATCGTCGGCCGGCGAGATGCCATAGGCGATCATGTCCGTGTTGGTGTTGCCGTAGCCCGCGCGCGGCCCGTTGCTGCCCCAGTGGTACTGCGCATCGTGCAGGAAGGCCCGGTACAGGTCGTCCTCGGCACGCAGTCCGTAGATCTGTTTCGAGGAGCGCGAATCGGCGAGCTTGTCGGCGAGCACCGCGCTGCGCGTGGCGGCATCGGCACGGGGCAGGGTGGTGTAGAACAGCAGCGCTTCGCCCTGCTGGGGGTTGTAACGCGACCAGCCCATGTCATGGTACGGCTTGGTGTCGCGGTAGTGAGCTTTCACGAAATCCCCGTGATCGGCACTCCCCGTGAGCGCGAACAGGTACACCGCGGCGGTGACGGCCTCGGCGTTCTGCGCCTCCTCGGTCCAATCGGCGTTGCCGGCGTGCACCACGCCACTGTCACAATGCGCCTGCTTCGGCGAAATGCCCTGAAAATTGCGCCAGGCCGCGAGCGCACGCGCTCTGAGGTCGGCCGCCTCGTTCGCCAGCGCCGGAATGCCGCCGAACACGTAGGCGGCATGTGCGAACATGCCGGCCACCGCGACGGTGGCCGACGTGCAGGCCGGAACGTAGTAGCGCGTGTTGTGATCGCTGCTGGGCGGGGATGCCGAGGCGTACACGATCTCGCCCACCTTCAACGCCGCGCTGCCGTCCGGATACTGCATCTTCTTGAGCCAGTCGGTTTCCCATTTGACCTCGTCCAGCACGTCGGGGATGCCGTTGCCGGATTCCGGAATGTTGAAATCGTCGGTGAACGCGGCCGGCGTCTGTTGATACGCCGTGAGCAGCTGGTGCACGGGCTGCGCCGCGTAGGTGACGTACTTGTTGGTGTCGCCGGCATCGAACCAGCCGCCCGAAAGATTCCTGAATTTCGTCCTCTCGTCACGGTCGGTGATGTCGTGCGCGGCGAGATCCTGATCGGGCCCGGCATAGGCGGCATCGTCCACCCAGCACTCGCCGGCGAACTGCCGCTGCTTCGCCATGCCGCTGCGCTGGTAATAGAACATGCGCACGGCGGCCTTGAGCACGTTCTTGTAAACCGACTGGTCGATCTTGAAGGGTGCCGAGCGCACGTTCTTGTCGGCGTCGAACACGTAGTAAGTGCCCGGCGCATCGAGCGACGAGAAATCGAACCACCATCCGGAGTCGCCCGACGACGCTTCGACCGCGCCCTGCTGCCATGCGACGGGCGTTCCCGAGAACACCACCGCGGCATCACCCGAGCGGCGCACCTGGTAGTGCGTGCCGGGCGAGAACTTGGCGGCGCTGTCGAAGCCCACCTGCGGATTGCGCAGCACCGCGACCTTGACGTCCCCCGGTCGGTAGCCGAACTGGTCCACCAGCACGTGGGGGTCGAAAGTCTCCGCGGCCTTCTTCTGCGACGAGTCGTGTCCTCCGCCGCAGGCCAGCATGGGCACGCACAGCACCGGCAACAAACGCAGCAACAGTTTCACCACGGTCCCTCCCGAACTTGAAGTCGGGGAAGCCTAACAAAAAACGGTGCTGTCGCCGGTCATTGCGTCGTGAATTTGAAGTTGTCGATGTAGAACTGGTTGCTGCTGGCGCCCGACGTGTCCTGCAAGTTCGGCTTGTAGAGGCTGGTTCGCTGTTCGGTCATCGAGGTGCTGGAGACGTACTGGGACGGCGAGATGGTGTACGTGCCCGGTCCGCCGTTGGCATTGTGGCCGACGATGTAGGTTCCCGGCGCGACCCCGTTGCCGCTGATGAAGCCGCCGGCATCGACGCCCACTCCCGAGTCCACGTGGGTCACGGTCAAGGTGGTGCCGGAGATGTAACCCTCGAAATGGGTCTTGCCGATGGACAGGGCGGTGAGCGGAATCTTGTACGTCGCCCATTTGCCGACCACGGGCGCCGGACCGTAGTCGGTCACGTTGACCTGCGACCAGGGGTAGACGTCGCCCGGGGGCAGCCGGGAGATCAAGCTCAGGCGCCAGGTTTGATTCTGGATGGTGGGCTTCAGATCGAGCACGATGTAGCCGAACGAGCCGATCTCCAGGTCCCACTGGGGCACCACGTTGCCGGCGTAGGGCTGAAATCCGCCGTAACCTTTCCACACGTTGATCCCGATGTCGTACGGGCCGGACTCCGGACCGCCGTCGGTGTCCTTGTAATTGGCGGTCGAATCGTAGGAGTAATCGCCTGCGAAATTGAAGACGCCGTTGGTGTAGATCTGGAAGGTGGTCTGGGTGGTCTGCGGTCCTTCGACCCCGTTGGAGTCCACCGCCGACACCGCGTAGGCGTACACGTTCGCCGCCCCCGTCCACCGATCGTTGGTGGCGCCGGTCGCATTGGCATCCGTATACCGTGTGGACGTGGACGTGGCGTAGGAGGCGCCGTTGCGATAAATCTTGTAATGGGAGATCGACCCGCCCGGCGCGCCCCATGCCAGCGACACGCTGTTGGCGGACTGTCCCGTCATGGTCAATCCCGACGGTGCCGACGGGCCGCCCGCGCCGCCGCTTCCCGAACCGTTGCCGTTGATGGTCACCACCGCGGAGGCCGGCGTGCCGACCTCGGCGCCGTTGGGCTGCGTCAGGGAGAAGGAGAAGGTCCTGCTGCCCGAGAAAGCGGTCGCGTTGCCGATGCGGATGGATACGACCTTCGGGGCGGCATCGCCGTCGTTCCAGGTCAGGCTGCCCTGCACGGCGGTGAAGTCCGCGCCGGATTTCGCGCTGCCGTCCGTGGTTGCGTAATCGACGCTCACGGTGCCGGCCGAGCCGCCCCCGCGATCCACCGAGATCGCCACCTGGCCGGCATTCTGCGCGACCACGTAGGTGGCGGCGGCGAGCTGCAGGCTTCCCACGGCGGCGGCGCCGTTGCCCGTGATGGTGACCGTCGCATTGCTCGGACTGCCGATGGTGACGCCGTTGCCGGGTGAGGACAGCGCAACGGTGAACGATTTGCTGCCGGAGAAGGCGGTGGTGCCGCTGATGGCGGTGGTGAAGGACTTCGGACTGCCGTCGCCGTCCGACCAGGTCAGCGTCCCCGCGGCGCGCGTGTAGTCCTTGCCGGCGGTGGCGGTGCCGTTGGCCGAAGCGTAGGCGACGCTGACGGCGCCGCTGGAGCCGCCCGTGCGATCGACCGTCACCGTCACCGTGCCGGCGCTCTGATCGACGGTGTAGCTGGTCGCGGCCAGATGCAGCGAGCCCATGACGGCGTTCGTGCCGCCGGAGATCACGACGCTCGCCGTGCTGGGAGTGCCCAGCATGGCACCGGACGCAGGATTCGACAGGGTCAGCCCGAAGGACTTCGTTCCGGAAAACGCGTTGGCGTTGCTGATGGGTACGACGAAGGATTTCGAGGCGGCATCGCCGTCCGTCCACGTCAGGGTGCCCTGCTCGGCGGTGAAATCGGTGCCGGCCACCGCCGTGCCGCCGGTGGTGGCGTAGGTCACGCTGGTCGTGCCGCCGGAAGCCGTGGTGCGGGTGACCGTGACCACGAGCTGCGTCGAATTCTGCGCGACCGTGTAACTCGACGAGGAGAATTGCAGGCTGCCCGCCGTGGCCACCGCATCGCCCGCGATGGTGACCACCGCGCTGTCGGGGCTCGCGATCTGCGCCGTGGCGCTGGGATTCGAAAGACCGACGCTGAATGTCTTGTTGCCGCCGAACGGCGCCGCCGCGTTCAACGGCACGTCGATGGTCTTGGAGGACGAGTCATTCGCCGCCCATTCCAGCGTGCCGTTCATGGCGGTGTAATCGGTGCCCGCGATCGCGGTGCCGTCGACCGTCGAATAATTCACGCTGACCGCGGCATCCGCCGATCCCACGCGCAGCACCGTCAGCGTGACGGAACCCGCACTCTGGGCGATCGAGTAATTCGACGATGAAAACATCAGGGGATCGGTCGCGGTGACCGAAGTCGCGGTGCTGCTCGCCGAACCGTTGCCCGTGCTGGCGCCCTTGCCCACCACGGAGACGGTGGGCTGGTCGGTGCCGCTGCTGGAGCCACCGCATGCGGTGAGGGCCAGGGTGCCGAACATCGCGGCTACCTGCAAAAAGACTTGCTTCGTCATGGTCGATTTCATCGTTGATCCTCGATCGCGGCATTTGAGTTCGGCGCGCATTACAGCCTGCGATCGAGTGGTCGTGAATCTGTCTGTGTTCGAAGACGGCGGACTCACCCAAAGTGTGACGCGCGAACGTCGTCTGCCATGTGCGACACCCGGCGTGCGGCGCGGTCCGCGCGGATTGACGCGTGGGAAAATGACGGCGTGACAGCGACGTGCCTGGGGCGCAGAATCCTCGCAGCGGCGCGGCGTGGCGCGGGAAGCCGGGATGGATGAGAGCACCGGCGCCCCGTCAGGGCGCGGTCAGCCGGGCGGCGCGCCGCCGGCAAATCTGCCGGCTTGACGCGCGGAGCCGGGCTCGTTACATAAGTATTTGACGATGTCCAGACGAACGACGTGAGAAATGCGATTTCGGACGTGCATCACGCGACAGTCGCCGACTAGTGTGATTAAATATTGACCGATCGAAGGTTCCGCCCAGCAAGGTTTGAGCAGTAGGTAGAGATGGCCGTAGCCGAGGAAAGTTTTAAGGTACCGCCCGCGACTCGCGAACCGTCGTCCGGTCCCATGCCGGCGCCCGTCGCTCCGGAAGTGCGGTCGGACATTCAGCTGACCGAGGCGCAGCACGCGGCCTTTCGTCGGGACGGTTTTCTCGTCGTCGAGAATCTCACCACGCCGGCCGAGATCGCCTCGCTGTGTGTGGCGTACGACCGGTTGTTCACCGAACGTCGCGGCTGGGAGAACGGCGACCTGTTCGACATGGTCGGTTGCGACAGCACCGAAAAAGCGCTATCGCTGCCGCAATTGTTGTGGCCTTCGCGCTACGAACCCTATCTCCGGCAGACGCAGCTGTGCGCGAGTGCTTATTCCATCGCCCGGCAGTTGCTCGGGCCGGACATCGAAAACATTCTCGAGCATGCCATCATGAAGCCGCCCAGAGGCGGATCGGCCACGCCTTGGCACCAGGACGATGCCTTCAGCCGGCGCGGGTCGGGGTTCGTGGAAGCCATCTCCATCTGGATGCCGCTGCAGGACGTATCGGCGGGGAGTGGCTGCATGCGCTACATCCGAGGCAGCAATCTGGGCCCGCTGTATCCGCATCAGAGCCCCGGCAACGATCCGCGCATTCACGGCCTCGAGGTGGTGTCGCCTCCCGATTTGACGCATTGCGTTGAAGTTCCGCTGCCGGCGGGGGCGGCGGTGATTCATCACTCGCGCACGCTGCACTCGGCGGGTGTCAATTCCAGCGCCCAGCCGCGGCGCGCGTACATCCTGGGCTTCTCCGTGCAGACCAAGCGCCACAGCCTGTTCAGCCGCGACTATTCGTGGAATCTCGAGAAGCGGACTGCGCGCGAGCAGCGTTCGTTGCAGCACCTGCCGACGTGGAAGCGCACCCTGCGCAAGGTGCGGCGGTTGCTCAGGGGCGGCGGCTGATCTGACCCGGGTGCGGCCCGCCTGGAGGGGGCTCCAACGCCTCGTGACGTGCTAGGCAGCCGGCGTGTTGCGCGCTTCGCGCACCGAGAAATAGACGATGCCTGCCACGTTCAGGACTTCCCCGATGAGCAGACCCAGCAAAGCCCCTAACACGCCCACGCGTTGCATGGCGGTGAAGCCGATGGCCAGGCTGACGACGGCGCTGACCGAGGTGGCCGACACCGTCTGCCGGAATCGCGACCGGGCGATGAGGAAGTGCAGCAGCTGATCGCGGTAGAGGGTGACGATGGAAATGGCCATCCACAGCCCGAGCAGCAGGTCGCGATTGGCGAAGTGCTTGTTCAGCACCCGGTCGAACACCCACCCGCGTGCCAGCCACATCACCGCGAGGTAGCACATCGAGATCGCGGCAATGCCGGTGGCGAACAAGGCGAGGCGGCCCAGCACCTTGTTGGGATTGTGGTCGTGGGTCCATTTTGACACCGTGGGCAGCATGAGCGTGCCAATCCCGGTGGACAGCAGCGTGATGGGCATCACCAGGAGCCGCGTCGCGGCCAGGGCGGCGACGGCGCTCACGTCCAGCCGGCCGGCCACCACGTAATTGTAGCCCTGGCTGAACAGCCAGTGGACGCCGCCGCCGAACGATGACAACGCCCCATCCGGTGCGATCTCGCGCAATTTTCCCGGTGCCGCCTGGCGGTTCCAGGGCTCGTGCCGCCACAATGCGCGGGACGCCAGGGAACCCGCGGTGAACGACGCCACGGCCAACGTGACGGCCGTGGCCGTGGCCGGGTAGGGCGACAGCGTCGACAGGTAGGCCCCGACCACCAGGACGGCACAATAGACGAGATCGCATTGCAGAACGTCGTTGGGCCGCTGGTATGCGAACAACACCAGACGAAAGAATTCGCGATGCAGCGCAGCAACCACCGCCAGCGCGCCGCAGCCGATGATCGCCGCCAGCGATCCGCTCAACGCGCCGAACACCTGCGTGGCGAGCAAGATCAGCAGGGTCAGACCGGGGATGAGCCACATCCAACGCCGCTGATCCCGGATCAGACCGCCGACCAGGTCGGCCCGCAGCTCGGCGGTGGAGCGGGTGAAGCGGATCACCAGCGGCGGTTGGATGAACGACCCTTGCAGGATCACCGACAGGATGATGACCGTGGTGATGAGCACGTAGTAGCCGTACTGGGCGTCCGCCGTGCGTCTGACCAGCATGAGTCCGACGATGAAATTCGAGGCCGACAGCACCGCCTGAATGGCCACCCCGCCGGTCAACATGCGCACGAACGCCGCGCGTCCAAATCCGGGTTTCTTCAAGAACAGCTCCGCGTGAATCGGGGTGGAAAGGGCGCGAGCAGGGCTCAGGGCCGGATCGCGGGGCGCGCGGTCACGCGTATTCCCGGTAGCGCCAGCCGGTGAAAGCCGAGATCTTACCCAGGTTGGCCGACAGGGTGATCAGCCATTTCGCGGCGACGTGCCGCCCCAGCGGCCACGAGGCCACGGCCAGGCAGGCCGCGGTGACGGCTTGCAGCAGGGCGCGACCCAGGAAGATGACGCGAGCGAGCGGAGAAACCGCGCCGTAGCGGCCGGTCAACGTGTGCCGGGCGAAATCCTGTCCGCCGCTGAGCGCGCGGCGCAGGAGCCAGCGCAGGGACAATCGACCCGTGTCGACGGGCTCCTGCACCACCGCCTCGTCGCACCACACGATGCGCGAACCCCGCAACACCAGGCGCGACAGCAGGTCGCCGTCTTCGCCGCCGGTCAGTCCATAAGCGGGATCGAACGGTCCGGGCACCCCTCGCAGGGCGGTGCCGCGGACCAGGACGTTGCCGAAGCGCAGGCGGTTCGGCGGAATCGCAGTGCCCGAGCGCATGCGAGGGAAGTCGTAGAAGCGTCCGCGGCGTATCCAGGCGGGCGCGGAGTCCGGTACCACCGGATCCACCGGTCCCAACACCCCGTCGGCGCCGAATCTTTCGGCGGCGTCCATGAGCTGCGCCAGCCACGTGAGCGGTGCGCGTTCGTCGTCGTCGATGAAGGCCAGCCACTCGCAGCTCGCGAGCTCCACCGTTTTGTTGCGCGTCAACGAGATGTTCTTCAGCGGCTGGATTTCATAGCGGACGGGAAAGCGCGCATGTCCGAAGCGCGACACCACGTCCCGCGCGCTGCCGGAGGCGTCGTTGTCCACCACCACCACCTCGTCGGGTTGACGACGTTGCTCGACGATGTCCGAGAGCAGGGCCGAAAGCTTCTCCGGCCTGCGGTACGTGGCGATGCAGAGGCTGACGGTGGCCATGGTTCGGGGCTCGGGCGCCGAGATGCGCTGCGGCGGCCGCAGCGCGACGCCGACGCCACTCAGAAATTGTTGAGTACGGCGCCCAGGATCCTCGACTGAGTCGTTTCGAGGCGACGCAGCGCATTGCGCGTGGTCTTGAAAGAGGTGTGCTGCGAGCGGCTCACGAGCAGGCAGCAGGCCGCCAGGGTGGCGATCGCGAGGCCGTCGGCACATTGCGAAATCGGCGGCGTGTCGAACACGATGAACTCGTAATTCTTGCGCCAGTCGGACATGAGCTTCTCGAAGCGGCCGTCGGACAGCAGTTCCAGCGGATTGGGCGTCGCGGGGCCGGCGGTGAGCACGCGCAGCGCCGGCAGGCCGATCACCGGGTGAAACAGCGGTTTTTCACCCATGGAGATCGCACGCGAAAGACCGTACTGGTTGTCCGAGCCGAACAACAGGTGCTGGCCGGGTTTGCGCATGTCCGCATCCACCAACAACGTGCGGCGGCTGAGCTGGGCGAATGAGATCGCGAGCTCGGCGGCCAGCTGCGAGCGTCCCTCGCCGGGGTCCGGGCTCAGCACCGGCACCATGTGCGCGCCGCGCGAGGTCTCGTTCAACAACAATAATTCCGTCCGCAACGCGCGCAATTTCTCGGCGCGCGGATGATAGGGGTCCTGCACCGCCGCCAATCGGGAGCCCGCATTCAGCGGCTCGCCGTCCCGCACGACGACGCGCCGGTCGGAGGATATCTTGCGCAGCGCGTTTTCCACGGCGCTCGACGCCTCGGGGGCGAACAGGTCCCGCGCGCCGGCGAGGGCCTCGGTGACCTCGTCGTGGGTGACGTAGCCCAGGCGCAGAGCGGCATCGCTGAAACCCAGATCGTTCGGCGACATGGAGGCGTAGATCTTCTCGATGTCGTCGGCCGACAGGTTGAATCGCGAGATCAGCTCGGCCCGAAGGTCTTTTTCAGCCACGAAGGATGCGTCCATCTGCGGGGAGGGGGCGTTCATAGGGTCACTCGTGCGAGAGGAATGGGGTCGAACTCCATCAAAACGGGGATGGCGAAGCCGCGCTCGAAGTCGTCGCGGCATCGGATGCGGCGATTGAACAAGAGCTCGTACACCATCGGCCCCAGGATGCCCAGCAATACGCCGATGGCGAGCGCCACGAACAGCAGTTTCATCTTGTCGGGTTTGGTGGCGGTCAGGAGCGGCACCGCTTTGCTGACCAGATTCATGTTGGCCGCGCGCGCGCCGGAGGCGAACATGATCTGGTCGTAGCCTTCGAGGGCGCGCTTGTAGACGGCCTGTGCCGATTCGAGCTCGAGCACGTACTTCGTGCCCTCATCCTCCATCCGGCTCACCGCGAGCGCCTTCGCGCGCTGCTCGGCCACCGCCGCCTGCAGCTTCGCTTCGAGCTGGCGCGCGGCCGTCAGGTCGGACGATGCGCCCGCCGCATAGGTGTGGAATTCGGAATCCAGGATGCGCTGGTTGGCGTCGATCTGATTCTGCAGTTCGATGACTTTCGGATGCTGCACGCCCATGGTGGCGCGCATCTGCGCGAGCTGTGCCTTTTCGATGTTGAGCTGCGCGCGCACGGTTTGAATGGTGGTCGAGGAGGCCGCGCCGGAGGTCACCCGCTGATCCTCGGCGGCCTTCACTTCGGCGGCGCGCCGCGCGTTCTGCGCCTCCTGCAGGCGGGTCTCCAACGTGGACAGCAGGTCCGCCTGGACGTTGTTGTTGCGTGCGGCGACGTCGGTGACGCCGGCCTTCTGGCGAAATGCGGTCACCTGATCCTGTGCCGCGTTCACCTTGCTTTTGAGCTCGTTCAGCTCCTGCGAGTAGCGCTTGGCCCGATCGCTGTCCGGGCCCGAACGGCGCTGGCTCTCCTGATTCAGGTAGGTCTCGACCAGGGTGTTCGCGATGGTCGCGGCCAGCTGCGGATCGCGCGCCGAAGCCGTGACATAGATGAGCTGGCTGCCGCCGCGTCCCGACTCGATGTCCAGATCCTTGATCAGGTTCTCCTTCACGTATTCGGCGAGCGAGTTGTGGTCGCCCTTGTAGCCGGCCGCGTAATGAGGATCCTGGGTCAGGTGCAACTGCTCGATGACGGGCAACAGCACCTCGGCGCTCTGCATGAGCTGCACCTCGGTGGCCATGTAGTTGTAGATGCCCTTTTCCGGCGCCTGCGATCCCTGCAACGGGTTGCTCACCTCGTAGTTCACCATCATCGTCGCGGTGGCGCTGTACGTCTTCGGCGCCAGCTTGAGCCACACGGCCGAGAGCAGCACCACGGAGGCGGCGATCACCATGGCCGGCAGCCGGTAGGCCCAGAGTATGGACATGACCTGCGCCATGGACAGGCCCGGGCTCGCGAAGTGCTGCGGGATGACGGCCGGCTGATCGTACTCGCGGTCCCGCGAGACCGGAACGGCGGCAACGGCCAGGACCGGCGAATTTCTAGGTGACCTCAAAAAATGCTCTCCTTTACTCTGATGACGTCGTCAGGATGCACGGCATCCTCCTGTTTGGCCTTGGTGGTCGAGTACTGGCCGTCGGCCACCAGACGCTTGACCTCCACCCGCCGCTGACTGCCCCGCACGGTGAGCCCGCCCGCCCGCGCGATGGCCTGGATGACGGTCATTCCCGGTTCGATCCGATACTTGCCGGGAGTGGTCACTTCGCCGTAGATGTAGAACTGTTCGGCCCGCGGCACGAACACGGAGTCGCCGGCCCGCAGGCCCTGCGCCTGTGACAGCGCGCCGCCCTTGGCCAGGGTCTTCAAGTTGATCTCGGTGCGAGTCTCCTTGCCGTCCTTGTCCGGGCGCAGCAGATACACGATGTCGGACGCATTCTCGGTCGCGCCGCCGGCTTCCGCCAGCAGATCGAAGATCGGAATGTTCGACTCGACCACGTAGCGGCCGGGCTTGTTGACTTCGCCGATGACGGAGATGCGCTGGCTCTTCGAGACCACCGCCGAGATGGTGACGTGCGGATCGACCAGATACCGGCCGTCGCGCAAGGCTTTCTCGACGCGGCGCGCCGCCTCGGACGGGGACAGCCCATCGACCTTGACCGGTCCGGCCAGCGGCACCGTCAAGGTCCCGTCATCGCCGATGAACGCCGTGGTCGCCATGTCGGGCTGACCGAACACCGACAGCGTGACGCTGTCGCCCGCGCCGAGCTGCACCGAACGCCGCGTGTCGGCACCCGGTGCGGAGGCTGGCGAAGCCCCTCCGGCCGCGGGGCCCGTGCCGGCCTGAAGAGCCGCCGCCCAATTCAGGGGTGCCAGCGAAAACGTGAACCACAGCAAGCCCTTCAGGATGCCGCCCGGAAATGACCGAATGAACAAGCTCAATCTCCTGTGAGAGGGCCACGGCCATCCCGCAAAGCGCCCCGACCCCATGCAGACCACATTAAATCACGGCACCGCGACCCCGGGTTGAGGCGCGGTCGTCACTTTTGCAATTAACATATTCGAGCCGGTGCAGGGAGGCAAGCCAGGGGGAGCGGGCGGGGCCGACCGGCCCCGCGAATCGGGCGAGCCGGGGCCCCGGACGCCTGCGGCTCAATAGCTCGTTGCGATGGCGGTGGGGCCTGCCGCCGGCGCCACGCTGACGGTGCCCACCAGCGTGAGCAGGCCGGTGGCCGGGTCGATGCTGAATTCCGTGACGTCGTTCGATACACGATTGGCGGCGTACGCGAACTGGTTGGTGGGATCGATGGCGACGTAGCTCGGGTGCGTGCCCGCGGCTATGGTGGCGGGATTCAAGGGCATGAGCATCCCGGCCACCACGGCGTATTGCGAGATGGTGTTATCGCCGGAATTGGCGACGTAGGCGTACTTGCCGGTGTTGTCCAGGGTCACGGCGAACGGTCCGAGGCCGGTGGCCACGGTGGCGGGGGTCAGCGGATCGAGCGACCCGTCCGCCGGATTCACGATGTACTGGGACACCGTGCCGGGGCCGCCGTTGGCGTAATTGGCCGCGTAGGCGAACTGCCCGGTGGAGTCGATCACCACGGAATTCGGGTTCATGCCTGCCACCACGGCACCGCTGCCGATGGCGGTGAGCGCGCCGGTGGCCGGATTGACGGCGTACTGTCCCACCGTGCCGTTGTTGAAATTGGCCACGTAGGCATGCTGTCCGGTGGGATCGACCGTGATGGATGCCGGCGCAGCCCCGGCGGCCGCGGCCACCGTGCTGGTCAGCGTCAACCCGCCGGTCGCGCCCAGCGTGAATTGCTGCAGCGCGTTACCATCGAATTCCGCCACGTAGGCGTACGGGGCCACGGGATCCACGGTGATGCCGTTGGGCCCGTCGCCGGTGGCCACGGTGGCCGGTACCATGGGATGCAGGGTGCCGTCGGCCGCCTTGCTGAACTGCGTGACGGTGCCGGGGCCCGCGCCATCGTAATTGGCGACGTACACGTAGCTGCCCGTGGGATCGACCGCGATGGAAAAGCCGCCCGTTCCCGTAGGCACCGTGGGAGGGGTGAGCGGGACGGTGGGCGGCATGAGCGGGGTGAGCGCGCCATTGGCTCCGATCGAGTACTGCGACACGAAGCTGTTGGCCCCGAACGCCGTCCCGTAATCGGCGACGTACGCATATTTCGGGGCCAGAGTGACGGTCAGGGTGGCCGTGCCCGGCGGCACGGTGCCCAGCGCGGCGCTGATGGTGGTGGTGCCGACGGCGACGGCGGTGGCCACTCCCTGGCTGCCCGCCGCGTTGCTGACGGTGGCCACGGCAGGAGCCGACGAAGTCCAGGTCACCAGGGTGGAGATGATCTGGGTGGTGCGGTCGCTGTAGGTGCCTGTGGCGACGAAGACCTGCCGGCCGCGGGTGGTGATGCTGGCCGTCGCCGGCGTCACGGCGATGGACACGAGATTCGGGGCGATCACGGTCAGGGCGGTGGCCCCGGTGACCGCACCCAGCGTGGCCGTGATGCTGGTGGTGCCCTGGGTGAGCGCGGTGGCCAGGCCCGTGGCGCCGATCGACGCCACGGCGGGCGTGCCGGAGACCCAGGTCACGGCGGTCGTGAGAGGCTGCGTGGAACCGTCTGAATACGTTCCGGTGGCGGTGAATTGCTGGGTGAGGCCGTTCGGAATGCGCGGATTCATCGGGGTCACGGTGATGGACGCCAGGGTCGGCGCCGTTCCCACCGTCAGCGTGGTGGAACCGGTGAGCGTGCCCAGTCCGGCGGAGATGGTGGTGATGCCGGGGCCCACGGCGGTGGCGAGACCGCCGGTGGTGGTGATGGTGGCGACCCCCGGCGCGGCCGAGTGCCAGGCCACGGAACCCGTGAGATCCTGGGTGGACCTGTCGGAGTAGACGCCGGTGGCCATGAACTGCTGGTGGCCCGTGATGCCGATGGTGGATTTGATCGGTGTCACGGCGATGAACTGCAGCGCGGGGGGCGTGACCGTGACCGTGGCCGTACCGGACAGTCCGGCCAGCGTGGCGGTGACCACCGACGTGCCCTGGCTCACCGCCGTGACGACGCCGTTGACCACCGCGTGATCGCTGATGGTGGCCACGGCGGGAGTGGCGGAGGTCCATTGCACCTGCTGCGAGAGGTCCTTCTGCGTGCCGTCGTCGTAGATGCCGGTGGCGCTCAGTTGCGTGGTCAAGCCCAAGGCCACGCTGGGGTCCGGCGGATCGACCACGACCGACGTCAACTGGGGCACCGAGGTGTCGACCGACAAACTGTTGCTGGAGGCGCCGCAGCCGGCGAGCGCGCCTGTCAGGCCGATCACGCACAGCGCCAGCAAGGCTTTCCAGGCGATGCGGGGTCGATGCGACAATCGGCGTGCGAAAAACGGCATGGCAGAGCTTCCGGGATGAAAATTTAAGGACCGCTGCCGGCGGCCGGGACTCGATGGGGCTTCGGCACGGGACGGTTTTGTCGCATCGAGTTTAACTTTGTTGCGCCGCAAGCCATTGTGATGGTCATCCCAAGTCTTCGAACGGGCCAGCAGGCCAAGCCTACGTGAGGCGCCGGTAGAGTGCGACCTCGATCGCTGAATCGAAGCGTGCCGACGCGCTAGACTGGCGCTCAGGGCGGGGTGCGCCGCCGATCCGGCGCCGGGCCGTCGATCCGAACGAGCCGAGGGCTATGAAACGCTTCGCCAAATTGTCGCCGACGTCCTGGCTGACGGCCAAGACGGTGTTTTCGCAAATTTTTGCCTTGCTGCTGTTCGCCATCCAGGCGCCGCTGCTCGGCCCGCGCGCGTTCGGCCTGATCTCCATCGTCATGGTGTTCGTGGGCTTCTGCGAATACGTTCTGGGCGAGGCGGCCGCCGATGCGCTCATCTCCGTGCGCGACATCGATCATCGGCATTTCGCGACCATGACCACGGTGAATGTCGTGGTGTCCCTGCTCGTCGGAGCGGCGGTATTCGTGGGCGCGCCGCAGATCGCGCGCTGGTTCTCGGATCCGGAGATCGTTCCCATCCTGCATTGGATGGCCCTGTTGCCGGCCATCAGCGCGTTCGCGGCGGCGCCCACCGCGGCGACCAAGCGCGACATGCAGTTCCAGCCGCTGGCGCTGCGCTCCATCGGCAGTTTGTTCGTGGGCGGCGCCGTGGGATTGGTGCTCACCCTCACGGGGGCGGGTGCCTGGGCGCTGGTCTGGCAGGCCATCGTGACCCGGCTGGTGTCGTCCCTGCTGCTGTGGTACGCGGTGCCGCTGAAGTTCGAACTGGGCTTTTCGCGGGCTCACCTGCTGGATTTGCTGCGGTTCGCGGCGCCCACTATGCTCTCCAAGTTCCTGACGTGGAGCTGCAATCAGATTCCACGGGTGATGCTGGGGCTGTACTGGGGATCGACGGACCTCGGGCTGTTCAGCCTCGCGGCCCGCCTGGGCGACCTGCTGATGGAGGTGGCGGTGGTGCCGCGCTATGCCGTGGCGCGCGTGGCGCTGCGGCGTTTCGTCGCGGATCGGGAGGGCTTGGAGGCCGAGTTGCGACGCATTCTCACCATGCTCACCGTGTTTTGTTTTCCCATTTGCATCGGCGGCGCGGCCGTCATGCCCACGTTGTTCCACGTATGGCTGGATCCGCGCTGGGAGGGGGCGATCGTGCCCGCGCAGTTCATGCTGCTCACCTGCGTGCCGCTGGTCACCCAGTACATCAGCGGTGCTGCGTTGCTGGCCATGAACTACCAGAAAGCGGAGGCCGCCGTGTCGGTGGCGCAGACGGTGACGACGGTGGCCGCGGTGGCCGTGTGTGCGCCCTTCGGGCTGCTGGCGGCGGCGCTGGGAATCGCCCTGAGGCCGCTCGTCCTGCTGCCCTTGTCCCTGCGCCTGATGGCGACGCGCTGTGGAATTCCGGGATCGGCGGTGCTGCAGCCGCAATGGCCGGCGCTGGCGGCGAGCCTCACCATGGGCGTCACGGTCTGGGGGTTGCGGCTGGCATTGGCGCCGCTGGTGCGCGACATGGTGGCGCTGCCTCTTCTGGTCTTCGCGGGCGCCGCCACGTATGTGCTGATGGTGCGGTTCACCATGCCGGCGCTGGTCGCCCAATTCATGGAGCGGCTGCCGGTGCGCGCACTGCGCGGCGCGGCTCCCTGACCCGGCGCGATCATCGGGTTTTTGTGAATCTCTACCGTTTCGCGGGCGCCGTTCTCCGCATACTATGCGCGACTGTCCAACCGTCTTTGGAGAGACCTCGATGAATGCCTTATCCGCCGAACCGATCGCTCGCAATCCGCTCATTCCCGCGGAATCCGAGAGTCTGTTCGCCCGCAACTACAACCGGGAAAATTTCATGTTCCGTCACGGATTGGGCGGCCATCCGTTGTTCGAACTGCCCAATCTGGTGGAACTGACCCGGCGGATGCCGGACGACGGCGAGCACTACTGGTCGAACGGCAAGGTTTCGGTGGAGAACACGTGGTCCGACGGCACCAGCGGACGCCGGTCGCTGCAGGACACCATCACCAACATCGAACACAACAATTCCATCGTCATCCTGAAGCACACCGAGCAGGACCCGGTGTACGCGCCGGTTCTGCAGAACGTGCTGGCCACCATGATCGATCTGTCCGGCGAGCAGATGCGCTCGGATGTGATGGTGGGCGAAGTGCTGATCCTGGTCAGTTCGCCGGGCCGCGTCACGCCGTACCACATGGACTCCGAGGTCAACTTCCTGCTGCAGATCCACGGCGACAAGTGGTTCCACGTGTTCGATCACACGGATCGCACGCTGGTCACGGACCAGGAACTCGAGGAATTCTACGTCGTCAGCAAGAACACGGCGGTGTACCGCCCGGACCACGGCAACCCGTGCGCCAAGTACGACCTGCATGCCGGCTTCGGCGTGCACATCCCCGTGTGCGCTCCGCACTGGGTGCAGAACCGCGACAGTGTTTCGGTGGCGCTCAGCGTGAACTACGAGCTGCGTTCGGTGGAACGGCTGCAGAAGGTGCACCGCTTCAACCGGCGCCTGCGCAATCTGGGGATGAATCCTGCGTTTCCGACGGCCTCGAAATGGCGCGACGGCGTGAAGCTCGCGGCCGAGCGCAGCGTCGATACGTTGCGTGCGGTGGTCAAACCGCGCGAGAAGACGCCCTACCAGATCTGGACGCCGCCCACCGCACGCTGACCGGGGGCGGGAAAAATTTCGATCCGCGCGCCGCGACACGGCGTGCTCCCCGGCGCCAGGAAGCCGGAACGCGTGCCGCGAAACACGGCCTCGAAGAAGTCGACGGTGCACCGGCGCAACAGCGGCGCCGTGCGTTTCGCGGCGGGGCGGTGCAGCAGCCGCAGGAGACGCCTGCGGCGCGGCAGATCGGTGAAATCCATGTGATCGGCGCCCCGCACCGTCACGTGAATGCCTCCGTGGCGACGCAGATTTTTCGCGAGCTGCGCGTAGTCGTGGCGGTCGAGCATGGCGTTGTAGCGGCGCTCCGGCGCCCTGGCCGCGAGGTCCGCGGCGGTGGGCTCGTGTAACTCCTCGCCGATGAACAGGTACGGTTGTCGGACCCCCTCCAAGAGCGCCCGGTTCCAGTGCCGCCCGTCGATGTTGACGACGGCGCGAAAGCGCGCATCGCGGGTCGCAGCCTCGGCGGCCACCGCTCCGCCCAGGGAGAAACCCAGGATTCCCACCCGATCGAGGTCCAGACGACCCGCGAGCAGCGGGTGGCTTTCGGCCATGCGGGCGAAGCCGTCCAGCAGCGCGGTCGCATCGGCGGCGCGTGCGTCGACCCGCGCCGTGGCACGACGAACGGTTTCGCGATAGGCCGCCTCCGACCCATAGTCCATCGGCGCTTCCAGTTCGCGCAGGCACCGGGCCAATGCCTCCGCCGGCAGGCCGGCGCGCAGCGGATAGTGCATGCCGGCGACGACGTACCCGTGGCCGGCCAGGTGCGCGAGCAGCGCGGTATTTTCGACGCAGGTCCCGGCCCAGCCGGGAAGATAGAGAAGCAGGGGGAGGCGCCCGCTCCCCGCACCGAGCGGCGACGCGGCGGATGCGATGGGCGCGGCGGCGACCGTAGCGGGGCCCTGCGCGGCGGCATCCAGGGGATACCACAAATGGACTGCTGGATGCGGTCGTTCCGGCGTCGGTGCCGCGCTCCAGCAGCGCGTCAGCAAGTCGGTGGCGCCCACCGGATGGCACACCCCGGCAGGGGGACCGGGAACCGCCGATCGCGTCAGGATTCGAGCGGCCGATCGCCCGCCGATTTCGCCAGGACGGCCGCGACATGCGCGGCCATCTGGCCGGAGCCGGGGTCCTGGAACATGGTGAAGTGGTTGCCGTCGACGAATTGCACGTTCACCTCGGTCTGGACGAAGGGGCCCCAGCCGGCATGCAATTGAGGGAAGAATCCGGTGGGCTCGAGACGGCTGCGCAGCAGCGTCACCTTGCCGTGATAGGGCTTGGGCGTGTAACGCGCGGTCACTCGCTGCAGGTAGGCGAGCAGCCACTGGTCGTAGGTCTCGGCGGTCGCCTGACTCGCTCCCGCGGCGGCCTGCGGGCCGCCCGAGAAGCGGCCGAACACGCGCTGGATCCTCTTGAAGAAGGTGCGCTGACTCAGGAATTGCGGCAGTGATTTCTCACCCGTCACCACGCGGCGCCAGTCGGCGAAGATCAACTGGGCGCGCATGGAATACGCGGCGATCCAACCGCGAATCCTGGGCAGCCGCTTGAAGTAATTGGGCACCCAGGAGTCGATCAGGAACAAATGCGACACGGTCTGATTGTCGGCGGCGAGCTGGCGCGCGATTTCGAACGCTAGCGCGCCGGCCACGCACCATCCCATCAGATCGTAGGGTCCCTGCGGCTGCACCCTGCGGATGAGTTCCACGTAACCCGCGGCGATGTCCTCCAGCGTGTCGGGCAGAGCGGATTCGCTCAGCGAGGGATCGAACAATTGCAGGGAATACACCGGCTGCTCGGGCCCCAGGTTCTTGGCGAGTCCGTAGTAGATCCCGGTGTTGTTGATCGCGATGATCGGCCGCTTCGACCCATGGGGCTGGATCTTCACCACCTGCCGGAAATCGAATTCCCGCAGATCCGTCTGGGTCAGAACCTTGGCAAATTCCTGGAGCGTGGGCGCGAGGAACAGCGTGGCCAGTTTGATGCGGCGCCCGAAGGCCTGCTCCACCTGGGTGAGCATGCGGGCGGCGAGCAACGAATGTCCGCCCAGCTCGAAGAAGTTCTCCCCGGCGCCGATCGAGTCCACCTTGAGCATGGAGCTCCAGATGGCGGCCAGACGCTCCTCGATGTCGCCCGACGGACGGGTTTGCACGGTGCTGCGGCCGGAGCGCGCCTGCGTGGCCTGCAATGCGCGCCGGTCCACCGCGCCCGTGGGCAGGTGCGGCAGGCTGTCACGCACGACGATGGAGGAGGGCACCAGGTACTCCGGCAAAAATTCCAAGAGCAACTGCCGCAGATCCGCGGTGAGCCGCGCGGCGTCCGCCCGGTTGGCATCCTTGCTCGCCGCGCGACGGGTGACGATGAAGGCGCCGATGGACCATTCGCCGGAGGCGTCGATCACGCGCGCGACGGCTGCTTCCACCACTGCCGGATTGCGCAGCAGGATCCGCTCGATTTCCGAGGGCTCGACGAAGCGCCCGCGGTGCGAGAAGCGGTCGTCGATGCGATCCAGGTACTCGATCTGATGATTGGCCTGGAGACGGCTCAAGATGCCCGTGGGATACAGCCGCGCACCCGATTCCGAGACCACCGAGGCCGCGAGCGCGCTCTCCGTGAGCCCGTCGCCGCCGATGTAGAGTTCACCCACCGCGCCCACCGCGGCGGGCTGCAGGCCGGGCCCGAGAACGTGCAGGGAGGTGTTCGCAACGGGTTCCCCGAGGCCGGCCGGCATGTCCTTGCTGCGCAGTTGACGGATGGCCGACCAGATGCCCGCTTCGGACTGGCCGAACAACGACCACAACTCGCTGCCGGTGCCCGTGAGCCGCTCGATCAGGCGCACGCTCATGTCGGTGACCGAGCACAGGGCCTTCAACGCCGGATAGCCCACCCAGTTCGCATCCAGCAGCGCTGTCCACACCTGGGGCGCGCCATACATGATGGTCGCACCGGTGCGTTGCAGCAGATGCAGCAGGCCCCGTCCGGTGGTGAGCTCCTTGTCGGCCGCGACCACCAGCCGCGCACCCGTGATCAATGGTGCGAACATTTCGAACGCGGCGCGGCTGGTGGGAAGCGGCGACGTGGCGACGAACACGTCGCGTTCGCCGATGCCGGGCCGTTTGGCCATGGAGTAGATCAGGTTGCTCAAATTGCGATGCGAGATGTTCACCACCCGCGAGGCATCGTCGCGACCCGAGATGAATATGGTGCAGGCGATGGCATCGGACCCGGTGGGCGCGCCGCCGATGGGCGGGTGCGCCGTCTCCTTGCCGTGGGCCAGCGCCGCCTCCACCTCGATCAGATGCACCGGCACGTCGGCGACGCCGGCGCGCTGCAGACGCTGGCCGATCACGGCCGTGGTGCCGGAGGCGCGGATCATGTCGGCGCGCCGCAGCGGCGGATCGTTGAGATGCAGCGGCACGTAGGTCGCACCGGTCTTCAGGATGGCGAGCAGGCAGATGGGCAGTTCCATCGACGTGAGCAGGCAGACGCCCACCCGCGAGCCCGCGGCGACGCCCTGCTGCCGCAGGTAATCGGAGAATCGATTGGCCGCCGAATTCAACTCGGCGTAGGTCATCTGGCGATCGCCGCAAACCACGGCCACCACATCGGGTGCGCGGGCCACCTGCGCCTCGAACAGCTGCGGCAGCGTCAACTCGCGCGGATACAGGGTGCGGGTGTCGTTCAACCTGGCCAGCAGCAGCCGCGCCTCGTCCGGAGGGCCCAGGGTCAGTTCCGAGAGACGTTGCGCCGGATTGGCGACGGCGTCGTCGAGCAGTCGTTCGAAATAGGCCAGCAGCCTCTCGGCTGTCGCGGCCTCGAATTGGTCGGTGTTGTACTGGCACGAGAAGCGCCAGCCATCCGGACGCTCCACCATGAACAGGTTCAGGTCGTAGATCGCGCCCGCCGGCAACGACGGCATGTCGACCAGGTTGAAGTCGCCGTACGACGTGTTCTGGATGAATGTCTTCTGAAAGATGAAATTGACCGAGATCGCCGGCGTGTTGGCATCGCTGCGCTCGCTCTTGACCATCCCCAGCAGACGCTCGATGGGGATGTGCCGATGATCCAGGGCCTGCGCGGTGGTGTCCCGCACGCGATCGATGATGGTCCCGAACGTCGGGTTGCCGCTCAGATCGTTGCGCAGGATCAAGGAATTGACGAACTGCCCGATCATGGATTCGAGTTCCACCTGATCGCGTCCGGAGACCTGCGTTCCCACGACGATTTCGGTCTCGCCGGTGAATCGGGACAGCGTGGCGCACAAGGCGGCGAAGGCGGTGGCGAACAGGGTGCCGCCCCGCTCGACGCTCAACGCCTGGGCGCGGTTGGTCAGTTCACGCGGCAACACCCTCGAGGCGATGGCGCCGTTCGTGGTGGGCATGGCCGGGCGCGGCCGGTCGGGCAGCACCCTGAACGGCTTGACGCCCGCCAGCTGCTTGGTCCAGTACGCCGTCTCGGCATCGTTGCCGCGCACCTTGAGCCATTCCAGCTGCCACTGCGAATAGTCGGCGTATTGAATCGACAGGGGCTCCAAGTCCACCGGGCGACCATGACGCAACGCGTCGTAGATGAGCCCCATCTCGCGCGCCATGATGCCGATGGACCAGCCGTCGGAGACGATCTGATGCGTGGTCACCAGGATGATGGACGTGGTGGGGGAGAAGCGCAGGAGGGTGGCGCGGATCAGGGGTCCCGAGGCCAGGTCGAACGGTGCCCGCGCTTCGATCACGCCGATCCGGTCGCCCTCCTTCTGCTGCAGCTCGGGTGCCAGATTGCTGAGGTCGATCTCGTTCAGGCGGAAGCGTGCACGCGGCATGACGCGCTGGATGGGCGCCCCGTCCAGTTCGGTGAACACCGTGCGCAGAACCTCGTGGCGCTCGATGATGTTGAACCACGCCTGCTCCAAAAGATCGGTTGCGACACGGCCGTCGAGGCGCCAGCGCACCGCCACGTTGTACGACGAATCGCCCGGGTCGAGACGGTCCAGCAGCCAAAAGCGCTCCTGGGCCACCGAGCACGGGAAGTCCGTGTGGTCGGCGCCGTCCGCGCCGGCTTCCGGCGCCTCGGCCGCTGCCGGCGTCGGGGTGTCCGTCGCCGTCGCGTCCGCTCCTGCGAATACCTTGTTGGCTGGTTTGCTCATCTACTTCGATCCGCTCAGCCGGTCTTCCTGTTGCGTTTGAACTGGCCCAACGATGGCAATGCTGCACTGGTGCCGGCCGCCGCGCCGTCGCCTTCCGCATCCGCCGCCGCCAGCGCCACTGCGTTGCGGTGCTGGAGCAGCTGCCGGGCCGTGATCTTGATCCCCGCCCGGTTCGCCCGGGCGGTGATCTGAAACAGCTGGATGGAGTCCGCCCCCATCTTCAGCAGGTCCGACGTCGCGCCGACCCGTTCCAGATTCAAGACCTCGGCGAATATTTTCGTCAGCGTCGTCTCCGTCGGCGTCGTGGGAGCAACGTACTCCTCCTTGGCCGTTTGCGTGGCGTCAGGGACCGGCAGGGCCGCCCGGTCCAGTTTACCGTTCGGCGACAAAGGCAGCGAGTCCAGCCGCACCCACGCCGACGGTATCATGTATTCGGGCATGTCTTCCGCCAAAAGCGCGCGCAGGGCCTCCGGTGAGCGCGAAACGCCGGCATTCTCGACGGTATAGGCGACCAAACGCGGGCTGCCCGGGACATCCTCGCGCAGGATCACCGCCGCCGCGCTCAGCTTGCCCTTGGCGGTGAGCACCGCTTCGATTTCGCCAAGTTCGATGCGGAATCCACGCAATTTCACCTGATGGTCGATGCGGCCCATGATCTGCAGGGTGCCGTTGGGCAGCCACCGGGCCAGGTCGCCCGTGCGGTACATCCGGCCGGCAACGAACGGGTTGGCCACGAATTTCTCGGCCGACAGGGGCGCGCGCTTGTAGTAGCCGCGTGCCACCCCGTCGCCGCCGATGTGCAGCTGGCCCGGAATGCCGGCCGGCACCGGCTGATCGTTGCGGTCGAGAATGTAGAACTGCGTATTAGCGATCGGTCCGCCCACCGTGATGGGTTCGCTGCCGGGCATCACCCGGGCGCAGGAGGACCAGATCGTGGTTTCCGTGGGACCGTACATGTTCCACAGCTCACCGGAGCCTTCCAGCAGCCGGTTGGCGAGGTCCCGGGGCAGCGCTTCGCCGCCGCACAGCATCTTGAAGGCGGGAGGCGCCTTGAACCCCGCCTCGAGCAGCAACCGCCAACTCGCCGGCGTGGCCTGCATGGCGGTCACTCCCAGCGTCTCGAGATTCTTCAGCAGGCGGAAGC
>CAZZWZ010000005.1:4003-35198 GCA_964657955.1 uncultured Steroidobacteraceae bacterium | reverse complement strand
GTGACGCTGTCCTTCCACAACACCGGCGCGCGCGCCGCCGTATTCCACGTGCGCTCGGCCAATGTGCTGCAGCCGCCGCGCAGCTACACCGTCGGGCCCGACGCCACGCTGACCGATACCTGGGCGTTCGGTGCCGATGGCGCGGCGGCCTACGATCTGTCGGTGTACGGGCCCAACGGCTTCTTCCGTCACTACCGTGGCGGCCCGCTGGCGTTGACCGCGACGAACCTGCAGAGCAGCGTCGAGTACCACGCGTCCACCAACCACGTGACCTGGGTCGTCAAGAATGCGGGCACGCTGCCCGTCACCGTGCGGGTGGCCAATGCCTACGCGGGCGCGGTCACCACCCAGGCTCTCGCCGGGGGCGCGACCCATGGAACCACGGTTCATCTGGCGCAAAGCGCGGGGTGGTACGATTTCATCGTGACGGTGGACTCCGATCCCGTCTTTCAACAACAGCTCGCCGGTCACCTGGAAACCGGCCACGCCGGCACCACCGATCCGGCCATGAGTTGACTGCCGGCCGTTCAGTCGGCCGTGCCGCCCGTACCTCGATACACCTTCCCGTCCTTCATCACGAACCGCACCGCCCGCAGGGCATGCACGTCCTGCGTGGGATCGCCCTCGACGGCGATGAGATCGGCGAGAAAGCCCGCCCTGACGCTGCCGAGCTTCTCCCCCATACCGAAGATGCGTGCGTTGCCGGAAGTCGCGACGATCAAGACCTGTGCGGGCGGCAGGCCCGCGGCCGCCATCAGCTCGAGCTCCCGCGCGTTCTCGCCGTGCGGGAAGACGCCCACGTCGCCGCCGGCACAGAGGGTCACCCCGGCGGCGCGCGCCGCCGCGAACGCGGCGCGGGATTGCAACACGGCCGCCGGGGCGGGCTCGGCGCCGTTCCAGCCGCGATAGCGCGCGATGGCATCCGTGGCCGCCAGCGTCGGACACAGCGCCACGCCATGCGCCCGCATCAGCTTGAACACCTCCGGCGTGCCTTCGTTGCCGTGTTCGACGGTATCGACGCCCGCGAGCACCGCGCGCCGCATGCCCTCCGCCGTGCTCGCGTGCGCCGCGACCAGGCGCCCCGCGCCGTGCGCAGCGTCCACCGCCGCGCGCATCTCCGCTTCCGTGAAGGTGGGGCGGCTGGGCTCCCCCGGGCCCCACCGATAGTCCGCGTAGAGCTTGACCACGTCCGCACCGGCGCCGATCTGGCGGCGGGCTGCCGTGACGAGATTCTCGCCGTCCGCCTCCTCGGCACCTTTGGGCAGAATCACGCCCGGCTCGCCCTTGGGACCGTAGGCACCGGGCGCCACGAGCGCACGCGTCGCCACCAGCATTCGCGGACCCGGGACGATGCCCTCCACGATGGCTTCCTTCAGACCCACGTCGGCGTAGCCCGCGCCCTCGGTGCCCAGATCGCGCACCAGCGTGAATCCCGCCATCAAGGTCGCGCGGGCGGCCACGGTGGCGCGCGCGGTCCGCAGCGCCAGCGATTCGTGCAACACCTGCTCGTCCCAGGGCGTCTCGTTGTAAGGATGCAGGAAGAGGTGCGAGTGCCCCTCGATGAGCCCCGGCAGCAAGGTCGCGCCCGGCAGTGCTATCACCACCGCCTCGGGCGCCGTCACCCGCTCCCCCACCGCCTCGATGCGCGCACCCCGCACCAGCACCTTCCAGCCCACGTGCGCCTGGGGGTTCGTCCCGTCGAACACCCGCGCGGGCTCCAACACGTAAGCGACCGGCACGCCCGGCGGTTTACTTGACGCGGACGCCGCCGCGGAAGCAGGCGCAGCCGCCGGCGCACCCGTCTGCGCGCCGGCGCGCAAGCCGAGCGCGCACAGCAGGCAGCCGACCCACACGGCTGCATGCCGCGGGCTCCGCGGCGAGTCCACCATCACGGCCGTCCCTGCTCGGGCGCCGCGGTGGCCCCCGGCGCGGTGCTTCCCGGGTGGTATCGCGATTCGACGTGGCCGCGCAACTCGTTTGGGTGAAAATAAATCGGGCGTAGATCGCCCCTCACGTAACGTGGTGCCTGATCGAAAAAATGGCGCGACGACGAATGCCCGCTCTCCCCGCCCACGCTCACCCCCCAGGCGCGCACCGTCGGCCCGAACTCCACCACCGCAACGAAGCTGTTGCCCGCGGTGCCGTAGTAGCGCTTGGTGCCCGGCGCGCGTTGCGCGGCGAAGGAGGCGAGCGACCCCCATCGCGACCACGCGAAGGGTACCGGGAGGCTGGGCGCCTCGTCGCTGAAGGTTTGCTTGATGGCGCCGTCGCGGCGCTGCAGCCGGTTGATCTCGCCCCAGGGCACCGCGAAGCTCCCGAAATCCTGCGTCAGCCGGTCGGCGGCGGCGGCCAGGGCGGCGAGCTTCTCCTCATCGCCGGTGCGGTCGGCCATGTAATCCCAGGTGGTCACGGAGGCATCGCGTGCCGGCTGCGCGGCCACCGCCCACAGCGCATCGCCCCAGAACACCGCGAGCGAGGTGGGCTGCGAGTCGACGCCGGCGCGGAAATCCCAGCCGCGCACCAGCGCCACGGGCCCCGCGAGCGACGCCCTGCGTGCATCCCCGTCGGGCAGCCGGTCGTAGGCGTTCATCAACAGCGGCACCAGGCGCGCGAACGCCGTGAGATAGGGATCGTAGGCCGCCGCCATCAGCGTCGGCGGCGTGAAATCCCGGTGCGCGTTCAGCACGCGCAGCGCATGCGGCCCGCGCGGATTCTCGCCCACCTCGTCCATGTAGCGCGGGAAATCGGACGCGGTGGGACTGTCCGCACCGGCCGCCGTCCAGGGCCAGTCGTTGGTGTTCATCACCCAGCCGTTCGGCGGATCGACCACGTGGGGCAGGCTGTCGAGACTGTGCAACCCCCGCCAGTCGGTGGCAGGGTCGCTGCCCTCCACGGGACGCCGGTAGTCGAAGCGATCGTCCCGCAGGGGCACGAATTGCGGGTGCAGGTAGGCGATCTCGCCCTTCGAGTCGGCGAACAGCGTGTTGTTGGAGGAGTTGGCCTTGAGCCGCGCCACCCGCAGGAAACTCTCGTAGTCCGTCGCCTTGGTGCGCAGGAACGACTGCTCCAATGCCTCGACGGGTTTGTTCATCAATGCCGCCGCGATCCACCGGTCCCCGTCCCGGCGCACGATCGGTCCATGGTGCGTGGCATAGGTCGTGAACGTCCGCGTCGCCTGCGAACCATCCGCCGCGCGATAGGCAAGGGTGATGCGCCGGCGTTGCAACGGCCGCAGTTCCGCGCCGTACCGATAGGACAGCGCCTCGTTCGCGCCCGCGCGCCCGTCAGCACCCGCACCCGCGACCACGGTCTCCGCAAACTCATCGACGTTGTCCACGCCGCTCGAGGTATGCATCCAGCCTGCCTTCGCATTGAATCCCTGGTAGATGAAGAACTGTCCCCAGGTCACGGCGCCGTAGGCATCGAGTCCCGCGGCGCTGGTCATCTGCAGCTCGGAGCGGAAGTAGAACGTGGTGTGCGGGTTGATCAACAGCAGCGCATGGCCGTTGGCCGTGTGCGAGGGCGCGATGGCGAACCCGTTCGAACCCCGCGGTTCGAGGTCCGGCGCCGCGAGCGCCGCACCACGCGCGGACAGCGCGCCGCGCCCCGGCTCGGCGGCGGTGGCGGTGACGGTGGCGGCCGTGCCCGCGCTACCAGCGACATCACCGGAAACAGCCGCTCCCGCGGCGGGACGATCGTAGAACGCCTGCAGCTCCGCGAGCGACACGCGTTCGATGTCACCACCGATGCTGCCCTCGGAGAAACTCAAGGCCATCCACGGCTCGAAACGGGTGAGCACCCGCGGGTGCACGTCCGGATGGGCGGCGAGATAGGCATTGAGCCCCCGCGCCCATGCCTGCATCAGCGCCTTCAGCCAGGCCGGGCTTCGCGCATAATCGGCCCGCAGCACTTCGGGATCGATGAAGAGCCGTTGTCGCAGGTCCTGCCAGAGCGCGCTCTCGCCATCCGCCTCGGCGAGACGGCCCAGGCTCGTCAGGTAGTTGGTCTCGATGCGGTTGAAATCGTCCTCGGCCTGGGCATAGATCATGCCGAACACCGCGTCCGCATCCGACCAGCCCGTCACGTGCGCGATGCCCCAGTCATCCCGCGTGATGGTGACGCGCGCCGCCTGTGGCGCCCGCTCGTCCGGCACGGCGCGCGCGTGAACCGGATTTGCGGCGCCGCCGGCCAGCACCAGGCCGGCCAAAGTGCATCGGGCAACGAACGGCGTGGGGACGACCATGGCACATCATAACGCCCCGGCCCACTGTCCCGCCCCACCCCGCGCGACGTCAGACCAGGGTGAGGCCCACGTCCACGTTGCCGCGGGTCGCGTTCGAATACGGACAGATCTGATGTGCCGCATCGACCAGCCGCTGCGCGTCGGCGCGATCCAGGCCCGGCAGGCTCACCTTGAGATCCGCCGTGATGCCAAAACCGCCTTCGGAGCGCGGCCCGATGCCCACCGCCGCGGTCACCGCCGCATCGTTGGGCACACGCAATTTCTGCGCCGGCGCCACCGCTTTCATCGCGCCGATGAAGCATGCGGCATAGCCCGCCGCGAACAGTTGTTCGGGATTGTTCCCGGCACCGCCGGCGCCGCCCAGCTCCTTGGGAGTCGCCAGTTTGACGGTGAGACTCCCGTCTTGAACGGTTGCCTGACCATCGCGGCCGCCCGTCGCGGTGGCGGTGGTTCGGTATTTGACATCGACAGACATGGCACTCTCCTCTCGGTATGAATCATTCGCTCGCCGCCGGGCGGCTTCGACTGGCAACCCAGTAAATCGCGCCGTCGCTCCCGTATCGCTCGGCATGGGGCAGCCGCGCATCCAGCTCGAAGGTGGCTCCCGCCCGCAGATGATGCGTCTCGCCCTCCGCGGTCAGCCACAGGTCGCCGTCCACCACCAGCGCCTTCGCATCGAATTCGTGTTCGTGCGTCGCGAGGACGGTGAGCGGCGGCCAGCGCCGCTCCAGCACCTCGTCGAAGCCCCGCGCCCGCTGGTCCGCGGCGAACTCCTCGAAGCTCTGCCCCAGCGGCATCACACCAATCTTGCACCCGGTGTTCATCGACCTCTCCGCAGTCAGCCCGCAGCCTTCAGGGCTGCTCAGCCCTGCAAATCCACTCGACACTGCAACATTTTAAACAATCGAGCGCTGCCGATCTAATCGACTGAATCTCTGGTGTCGATTGACATCATCAATTGCCTGCGGCCTTGCAATCGATGATCGATGAGACCGGGCGCGCATCCATGCTTGCGATTCCCGCCGGTTTCGCGTTAATTGACCGGATGAGAATTCCTTTCGTGAAACCTGCAGTCCCTGGCGGCGCTGCGGTGCGGACGATCTAGCGCATGGACCTGGATGAGTTTTCGACGTCGCCCGTGCCGGCCGACCGCTCGATTCCCTGGTGGAGAATCGCGACGACCAACGTCCTGTTCAGCATCTGCCTGCCCACCCTCATCGAGGGCCTCGACCTGGGCCTCGCGGCGCCCAGAAGCCACTTTCTGTCGGGTGTGGTCATCGGCAGTCTGGTGCTGACCGTCATCGGCAGCCTCACCAGCATCCTCGGCTGCCGTACGCGCCTGAGTTCCTACATGCTGGTGCGCATCGCCTTCGGGACGCATGGCTCGACCGTCCTGAACCTGGCGTTTGCGCTCTCGTTGCTTGGCTGGTTCGGGATGAACATCGATCTGTTCGGGAACGCCATGGGCCGCCTCGCCGCCGCCGTCTGGGGATACGCAGGTCCGGTATGGCCCGTGGAAATGCTGGCCGGCATCCTCATCACGGGCACCACCCTGGTGGGGCTGCGTGCCATCAATCTGATCGCCATCATCATCGTGCCCATCCTCGCCGTGGTGTGCTCGTTGATGTTGCGTGTCTCGCTGCACTCGGGATCGGTCGGCGAAATCCTTGCGCGGGCACCGACCACCGGCGCGTCACTCGGCGACGTCGTATCGGCCGTCGTGGGCGGCGTGATCGTCGGGGCCGTGATCATGCCGGATACCTGCCGCTTCATCGCCAGGCCCTCCGGTGCGTTGTGGACCTCCTTCCTCACGTACTTCGTCACGGGGGTCGCGGTGACCGTGCTCGGCGGCATTGCGGCTCTGGCGACGGGCAAAGTCGACATCTTGGACGTAATGCTTCACATGGGATTGGGTGCGGGCGCTTTCATCATCGTCTTGACAGGGAGCTGGATCCTGAACGCGTTGAACCTCTACAGCGCCTCGCTCAGCATCGGCGCGGCCTTGCCATGGTCGCACCGCACGGTCACCACCGTGGTTGCCGGTCTCGCGGGCACGCTGCTGGCGTTTCTGCAGATCCTGGATCACTTCTTGACGTTCCTCTTTTACCTTTCCATCGTGTTCGTACCGGTCGCGGGTATTCTGATCATCGACTTCTTCATCCTGCGCCCCGGAGCCTACTTGGGTGCTGCCATCCGTGTCAGGAATGTCGAACCGAGCGCGCTGATCGCCTGGGGACTGGGCGCGACGGTGGCCGTGCTGGGGTCGTCCGGACTCTTGAGGCTGACCGGCATCGCGGCGGTGGATGCTTTGCTCGCCGCGGGCGTGGCGTCTCTGGCCTTGAGATGGCGGCCCTCGGCCGCCGTGCCGGACTCCGTGTGAGCGCCGACGCGGGGCCGATGGCGCGGCGTCTGTTGCGCCTGCGCCGTCGCATCCTCTCGACCGGCAGGTCCATCGTGTGGCTGCGCGCACTGCCGGGATCGGGGAAATCGCGATTGCTCTCGAGGCTGCAATGCCATGCGGCCTTCGCGCGTGAATGGGTATTTCTCGACGAACCGGACGCGATGGCGCTCGAGCCGGTCCTGTCCACGGTCGGCTGCAACGCCGAACCCTCGCAGTACCGCCTGCTCACCGCCTCCCGCGCTACCGGCGCCACGGCCATGGCGCTGCTCAAGCCGGCGATCTACGGGCAGGTCGACGTGATCGACGAGCAGGAACTGTTTTTGACCGCCGCGGATTGCCGCTCCCCCGAATGCACCGCACTGCTCCGCGCCACCGGCGGCTGGCCGCTCCTCGTCGACGGCTATCTCGCCGGCCGCTCATCGGAGACCACGCAGATGCTGCCGGCGTTTCTCGAACGAGACGTGCTACCCCAACTGCCGCGCCCGGTGATCACCGCACTGTTCGCCTCCCTTCCGGCGCCCTTGAACCGCAAGGCCGCGAAGCACCTGTTCGCATCGGCTCAGCTTCATCCCCTGCTCCGTGCCACGAGGTCGGGCGTCACGGTCGCGGGAAGTTGGGTGCGCGACGCCCTCTCGATGCTCAGCGTCGGGCCGAACGCCTTGCAGCGTGCGGTGCTCGACGACATCGTCCAGCTGCACACCCGTTTCGCCGAACCCGCCCGCGTGGTCATCGCGCTCCTCGATCTGGGAAGGTACGCCCGGGCGGTCGATGTGTTCGACGCCGCCGGCGGCATGCTCTTCGGCTGCCGTCATGGCTACCGGGCCCTCGAACGGGTGCTCGATCGATTCGGCGCGGAGGGCGAACGGCGCACCGAGAGCGTGTTCCTCGCGCGTTTGCATTTGCTGATGAAAAGCGGCCGTTCGCGCGAGGCGTTGCTGCGCCTGGACGCCCAGTATGCGGGGCTCCCCCTCGATCTGCGGCGGCTGCGGGTCTCGCATCGACCTTACGCGCTGCTCATGCGTCTGGATTTGAGCCTGGACTTGGACGAGTCGCCGCCGGCCGACGTGATCTCCAGCTGGGGGCGATTGGAC
This sequence comes from uncultured Steroidobacteraceae bacterium, assembly GCA_964657955.1. Lineage (GTDB taxonomy): Bacteria > Pseudomonadota > Gammaproteobacteria > Steroidobacterales > Steroidobacteraceae > Bog-1198. The sequence continues at coordinate 27,463 of CAZZWZ010000005.1, read as the reverse complement.
GCTTACCTGCCGCCCGGCGACGACATGGCCCGCGGCATTTTGTACAACACCATGGCCATCGGATTTCTGCAAGCCGGGGCACTGCTGCAGGCACAGCAGTTCGCCGAGGACGCGCTGGCCGTCTACCGGCGCATCGGATCTCCCTATCTCGCGCATTTCATGCTGCTGCATCTCTGCGATCTGTCGTTGCGACGCAGCCGGCTGAGCGAAGCGAAGCGGCAATTGTCAGAGGCGCAGACGGCTCTCGCCGACTCCCGGCTCGCGTTCAACTCGGAACCGGCCATCATCCAGTCCTTCCAGGCGCGAATCGCTTACGAGGAAGGGCGCTTCGCGGACTGTCCGGAGGACATCGAACCCATTCTGAATGCGCTGCTGCGCGGCGACAGCTGGGCGGATCTCATCTCGGCGATGGCTGCACACTTCGTCTTCGCAGCATTCTGGCAGCGCGGCCTGCGCGTGGCGTTGGACCGCCTCGAGCAATGCGCCCTGACCTTGAACCGCCGGCACGGCGCGCTGCAGAACCGCCGCATCGAGCTGATCCGGATCCGGCTCTACCAGATGGCCCGCCGGCACGGAGAAGCCGCGGCGCGGCTCGAAGAGTTCGACCTAGACATTCGTGACCGCCGCACACCGGCACTTCAAGTGGAAGAAAGCCTGATCCGTCTGCGCGACGAGATCGCCCGGGGTCGTCCGCCCGCTGTGGCGCTCAAACTCGCCGGCAGGCTGGGGGCCCGGACGGGCCTGGAAGCGCGCCACCGAATCGCCTTGTCGATACTTCAGGCTCATCTGCACCATCGCGCCGGGGAGACCGGCATGGCGCGCCGCCACCTGATCCGCGCCCTGCGCGCAGCGCGAGGCGATCTGTTGGCTGCATTGATCGAGGACGGTGAATCGCTGGAGAAAGTGCTGCCACTGTTCCTGGCGAGCCCCGGTCCGGGCAACGAATCGCTGACGGTGTTTGCGCAGCGCGTCGGCCGCCTCCTGCGCAACCTGCCGGCGTCGCCCCTTCACGCCAAGGCGCTGGCCGGCGTGACGCGCCGGGAGCACCGGGTGCTCTCGTACGTGGCGGACAATTACACCAACAAGCAGATAGCCCGCGCGCTGGGTTCGAGCGAGAGCGCGGTGAAATTCCATCTGCGCAATCTGTTCCGGAAAATGCAGGTGTCCTCGCGCGCTGCGCTGCGACTGGAGGCTGAAGAACGCGGCATGCATACCTGACCGGTTTTCACGAAAACCTGTCCACCCGGGCACGCTAGGATCGATCCATCAGCACTCGTGGATGCAGAGTTTCATGCTGCGAATCGGCGTCGACGTAGGCGGCACCAATACCGACGCCGTGGTCATGGCGGGACGGGATATCCGGGCCGTCGTGAAGGTGCCCACGTCGGCCGACGTGACCTCGGGTCTGATGCAGGCATTGCTCGAAGTGCAGGCTCGGGCGGGCGTCGCCCCCCACGAGATCGGGCTCGTGGTGATCGGCACCACCCATTTCACCAACGCGGTGATCGAACGCAGATCTTTGTGCGAGACGGCGGTGGTGCGGCTCTGCCTGCCCGCCGCGCAGTGCCTGCCGCCCATGGTGGACTGGCCGGCCGATCTGCGCGCGGTCGTCGGCGATCACGTCTTCTTCGCAAGCGGCGGCGTGGAGTTCGACGGCAGCCCGATCGCTCCGTTCGATCCGGCCGATGTCCGCCGCATCGGTCGCGTTATTCGCGAGCGCGGCATTCAATCCATCGCTTTGGCCGGCGTGTTCGCCCCGGTCGATGATCGATACGAACTCGAGGCCGCGGCGTTGCTCGCCGACGAGTGTCCGGGCGCGCATATCACGCTTTCCTCCACCATCGGTCAGATCGGTCTGCTGGAACGTGAAAGCGCCACCATCCTGAACAGCGCACTGCAAAAGCTGGCCCGCCGCACGGTCGCTGCGTTGCGGGAGGGCGTCGCGCAATGCGGCATCGCCTGCGCCGTCTACTTGAGCCAGAACGACGGCACGCTGATGGCATCGGAGCAGGCCGAGCGCTACCCCGTACTGACCTTTGCCAGCGGCCCCACCAACTCCATGCGGGGCGCCGCGTTTCTCTGCGGCCGGTCGGAGGCCATCGTCATCGACATCGGGGGCACCACGACCGACGTGGGTCTCTTGCACAAAGGCTTTCCGCGACAGGCCGGTTCGACGGTGGACGTCGGCGGTGTGCGCACCAATTTCCGGATGCCGGACGTGTTCAGCATAGGTCTGGGCGGCGGATCGATGGTCGTCGACGATCTCCCCGAACCCCGCGTGGGCCCGCAGAGCGTGGGCTACGAGTTGCTCCGCCATGCGCGCGTGTTCGGCGGAGACAGCCTGACGGCCACCGACATCGCGGTCGCCACGGGCCGCGCGCGGATCGGCGATGCAGCGCGGGTGTTCAATCTCGACCGGACGCTGGCGCAGCGGTGCCAGGCCGTCATCGACCGGCGCCTGGCCATCGCGGCCGATCGCGCCCGCGTCTCGGCCGAACTCCTCCCGGTCATCGCGGTGGGCGGCGGCAGCATCCTCATGCCTGCAACACTGGGGCCGCTGGAGGTGATCCGGCCCGAGCACTTCGCCGTGGCCAACGCCATCGGCGCCGCCATCGCCCAGATCAGCGGCCATGTCGATCGCATCTATTCCCTGGATGCCATGTCGCGCGAGGCGGCGCTCCGCGATGCTGAGAACGAAGCACGCGGCAAGGCCATCGCATCCGGCGCCCACCCGGGGTCCATCCAGGTGACCGAAATGGAAGACGTCCCCCTGTCGTACTTGCGCGGCAACGCCACCCGCGTACGGGTGAAGGTTGTCGGCGACATGAGGTTTTAGACCGATGCGCCATCTCACCCAAGCCGACATCGAAGCCCTCGCCATCGGCGCCGCCATTCTCGGCACCGGCGGCGGCGGCAATCCCTACATCGGTAAACTGCGTTGTCTGCAGCAGCTGCGGGCCGGCAACCGGATTGCCCTCATGGGGCTCGACGAACTGGCCGACGATGCCCGGGTCTCCCCCATCGGCGGCATCGGCTCGCCCATCGTCGGCATCGAGAAGCTGCAAGAAGGTGACGAGGGGGTGCGTGCCCTGCGCGCGCTGGAGGCACATTGCGGCCACCCGATCGATGCCCTCATCGCGGCCGAGATCGGCGGTGGCAACGCCATCGAGCCGCTGATCAACGGGGCCATCACCGGCATTCCCGTGGTCGACGGCGACGGAATGGGCCGTGCCTTTCCCGAGATGCAGATGACCACGTTCAGCATCTACGGGCATGCCTCGACACCCGCCGCCCTGGCCGACGAGCGCGGCAATGTGGTGATATTCCAGCACGCGCTGTCCGAGCTGTGGTTCGAGCGCCTGGCCCGGTCGACGACGGTGGCCATGGGCGCAACCGCAGTGGGCGTCGAGGCGCCGATGCTTGGTGCCTACGTGAAACGCACCGCGGTTCCGGGCACCGTCACCCAGGCGATCCGCCTCGGCAATCTCGTGTTGCAGGCCAACCGCGATCACGACGATCCGATACCGCTCATCTGCGCCGCCGAGCAGGGGGTGCATTTGATGGACGCCAAGATCGTCGCGCTGAAGAGGCACCTGCGTGGCGGATTCGCGGTGGGCGAGCTCGAGCTCGACGGCATCGATCGGCACGCAGGGACGCGGGCACGAGTGGTGTTTCAGAACGAGTTTCTTTCGTTCGAACGTGACGGACGGGTCGAAGTGTCGGTGCCGGACCTCCTCTTGATCTTGGACGTCGACACCGGACACGCCATCACCACCGAGGTGCTTCGTTACGGACAGCGCGTGGCGGTGCTGGCGCTGCCCTGCCATCCGCTGCTCGGCACCCCGCAGGCTCTGGCGGTGGTCGGACCCGGGGCCTTCGGTCTCGGCGGCGTCACTTTCCAGCCGCTCCCCCGGGCAGACGTCTAGTTTGAGCGGGAGAGCCATCATGCGAATGAACCCAAAGTCCTTGCGGCCCGTGATGCTCACGATCTCGCTGGCGCTGGCGCTGGCGCAGGAACCCGCGCGGGCCGACGACCCGAACGTCAACGAACTCAACGACATCGTCGTGACCGCACAGAAGACCGCCGAACCTTTGAGCAAGGTTCCGATCAGCATCGCAACCCTTTCCGGTCAGGCGCTGGCCGAACAGCACATCGTCGACTACGCGGATCTGTCGCGCGCCGTGCCCAATCTGTCGTTCACCAGTTTCGGCGGTCCCGGGCAGTCGAACGTCGAGATTCGCGGCGTCAGTTCACAGGCGGGCTCCGCGACCACCGGCATCTATCTCGACGATGTGCCCATCAACGTCCTGAACATCTACACCACCGGCGCGACCGAACCGCATTTCTTCGACATCGATCGCGTCGAGGTGCTGCGCGGGCCCCAGGGAACCATTTACGGCGCGAGCTCGATGGGCGGTACCATCCACTTCGTCAGCAATCAGCCCGAGCTGAACAAGTTCGCGGGCCAGGTGCACAGCACCGTCGGCGGTACACAAGGGGGCGGCGCGAATTACGAGGGCGACGGCGTGGTCAACTTGCCGCTGATCGACGGGGTCCTCGCGCTGCGAATGGGTGCGCTGTACGAACACGAGAGCGGCTGGATCGACCGCGTCGATCCGGACGGCACGCGCGCCGCCCGCCACATCAACGATTACGACACGACCGTGTTGCGCGCCACCCTGAAGTACCAACCGACGGAGGCGCTCAGCATCTCCCCGGCGGTGTTCCTGCAACGCCTCGACGCCGGCGGCCAGGATCTGTTCGGCCTGGACCTGCCACGCTTCGAGTCACCGACGCTGCTCGGCGAGACCAGCCGCGATCAGTCCGCGATCGCCAGTCTCACCATCGGCTACGATTTTGGCTGGTCCGATCTCACGTCCGTGACCGGTTATTTCTGGCGTCGGGACGACCGCAACATCGACGGCACGGTGTACGACAGCGGGTACATCGGCGGCTCGCTGCAGGCACAGTTCGGTTATGGCGGCGCCGCCATCGCCGCGCTCGCCGCACCGGTCCGGTTCGACACCGGCGTGAACCAGGTACATCAGGAATTGCGGCTGGCGTCCAAGCCCTCCGAGACACTGACCTGGATTGCCGGCCTCTATTATTCACGCACGCGCACTTCGCTCCTAGACGATGAGCACATACCCGGCTTCAACTCGACGCTGCTCGCCACCTACGGCGGCACGCCCGAGCAGATACTCGGCGCGCCCTTCCCCGACGACCTGGTGTATTACGCGCTGAGCGAATTCGTCAACACCGAGAAGGCCGTTTTCGGACAGGTGACCTACACCGTGGTCCCGGGGCTCAAGGCCACGATCGGCGCCCGTTACGAGGAGGCCACAGAAGAGCTGGCCTTCGGGACCGACGGCTATTTCGGCGGCGGCACGCCACCTTTCGCAAATTCCGCCAAGGGACATGCGCTGACGCCCAAGGGTGTGCTTGCCTATGACGTGACGGAGTCGACGATGATCTACGCCTCGGCCGCCGAAGGCTTCCGGAACGGCGGCGTCAATCGCCCGGTACCCATTCCCCTCTGCAGTGCCGATCTTGCGGGCCTGGGGCTCACCCATGCGCCTTCCGACTACAACTCGGACAAGCTCTGGAGCTACGAGGCGGGCGTGAAGAGCCGCGCTCTGCAGAACTCACTGGTCATGACGGGCGCGGTGTTCGACATCCGCTGGAACGACATCCAGACCGACATCATCCTGCCGACCTGCACCTTCGACATCAAGGACAACATCGGAAGCGCCGAGAGCCGCGGCGTCGAAGCACAGGTGGATGCCCGCCTGAACGACCACGTCGCCCTGACGCTCGGGGGCAATTACACCTCCGCGAAGATCACCGCGCCCGTGACGCTCCTCGGCGTGCAACGCGGCGATCGCGTGCCCGGCGTGCCGGACTACTCCATCAACGCGTCGGCCGAATATTCTCAGCCGTTCGACTTCGGTGCGCGCGGCACGGTCAGGGTCGACGGCCAGTGGACCGGGTCCAGCCAGGGGACCATCATCCACGACGATCCGGACTTCCACAGGCCCAGCTACTTCGTCCTGGGTGCGAATGCCGGCCTGCACTGGGAGCACGCCGATCTTTCGCTGTTCATCTCGAACCTATTGAACGACGACAAGGCGATCCAGCGACCGAATGTGGCAGGTGTCGAATACGGCATTCGAGTGCGACCGCGGACGGTCGGGATCGGCGGAACGTACTCATTTTGAGTCAGGCCATCGCCCGGCCGGATCACAGCGCGCCGCGCGCCTCGGCGACGGGCTCGAAGCCGTAGAGACCGATCAGGTGCTGGGCCTCGGGGCTCATGACGAACAACGCGAAGCGCAGCGCCGCCTCGCGCGCGTGGCCGGCGGCGCCGATCACGCTCATGCCGTAGTCGGCCGTCACCGCGAGTTCCGCCGGCATCTCCACCGACACGAATTTTGGGTTGGGTTTGAGGTCGTGCGAGCTGCAATAGCCGATCGCGACGTCGACCTTGTGTTGGTCGAAAAAGTAATCCATCGCGTTCCGGCCCGCCGGCACGGGCGGATTGTGGCGGCCGCCCACCACCTGCTGCGCCCTGGCCTCGAGGAGGGCGGCCGCCCCCGGGCGAACCCGGTCCGCCCGCTCGAACACCAGCCATGCATAGTCGCCGCCCGGGTCCGCCTTGGGTGTCGACGTGCCGATGCCCACCTTCGGATCGAGCAGACGATCCAGCAGATTGGCCGACGTCAGACCGAAGCCCGGCAGCGCCGTCGCGCACATCCGGTTCCTGGCCATCACCACGGGTGGCGTGGCACGCCCCGCGTCGGCGAGTTTGCGGGGATGTGCCATGTTGGCCGACGCGAAGACATCCACACGCTCGCCCTGCTCGATGCGTTCGAGCAGCAGCCCCGCCGGACCGAAGTCCGCCTCAACCGACGCGCCGGTCTTTTTCCGGTAAGAGTCGATCACCGCGATCATGGCGCCGGTCAGGCTGCCCGCGGCGAGCACCCGCACGGGCTCCTCCGCCGGGGCCGGGGATGCCAGCGCGAGGGTGACCGCCGCCAGCGGCCCGAGCCGGTCGATGCGCATCACGTCAGAACTCCAGTTGCAGGGACGCACGCACCAATCGCGGCGTGCCCAACGTGCCCGTGCCGTTGCCGGCACCGGTGTAGCCGTTCTGGCCGCTGGGCGTGATGTTCGCCCAGTAGCGCCGGTCGGCGAGATTGTCGACGGCCAGATTCCAGTTCGCGACCAGCCCCCACAAGCGGCCGGAATACCGCGCGCCCGCATCCACCGTGGTGAACCCCGCGACCTGGAAGGTGTTGGCATTGTCGCCGAAACGCGCCGACGCGTAGCGCCCGTGCAGATTGAAGGCCAGGCCCGGGACCTGGGCGATGCGATAATCGAGCAGGAGGCTGGTGACCACTCTGGAAAGTCCCAGCACCTGCTTGTCGTCCGTGGCGGCAACGCCGGTGTGGGTCACGCGCGGATCGAGATAGGTGATTCCGCCGAAGAGGGCGAGCGTGTCGTTCAGTGCGCCGTTCGCCGACAATTCGAAGCCATCGTTGGTCTGGTCTCCCTGCGCGACGAACACGTTGTCGGCCGCCACCACCGCATAGGGGCGCCGGATGCGAAACACGTCCGTGGCAAGGTTCACGCCGCCGACCGCCCATTTGAACCCGAGTTCGCCCTGTTTTGCCCGGTAGGGCGCGAGCGCCGTACCCGCGTTCGCCGAACCGGCCGGCGCGACGTCGCCCTGCTGCAGGCTGTCGGCGTACGACCCGTAGATCGCCACGCCGTCCGCAGGCTCGTAGGACAGCGTCTCGTTCTGGCTCAGGCCGTTCGCGTCGTACCGGCTGGTCGTCGCGCCGGTCCTGTCGTAGTTGGTCACGTCGATCCAGCTCTGGCTGACGACGAGGCCCAGCGACCACCGGCCCCCGAAGCCGAGCGTGTCGCCCAGCGTCACGGACTGCTGCCCGGTGTTCAGGGACCGGTAGCGAGACTCGAAATTCGGAAACCGCGGTTCGGGAAACGAGGCCGGGTCGGCCAGGTTGGAACTGCCCAGCAGGATCGCTCCGGTCTGGTACGGCGTGAAGCGATTCCAATTGAACCCCGTGTTGGAAAGGATCACGTCGTGGGTGACGGCTCCCGCATCGAGGTGTCCGTCGAGCGCCACGGTGTTGCTCCAGATCCGATCGAGACTGTAGGTGGTCGTGGCGGCGGTGGCCGTGTAGGCGCCCGCGCGGTTGGTCAACGTATTCGTGGGCACTGTGGAGGCCCGATCGCTGTCCTGCTGCAGGGCGCCCACCGACAGGTGCCAGGCCGGATCGATCGCGTGCCGGAGGCGGCCGTCGAAGGTCTTCGTCACGTTGTCGTCGCCCGCATAGGACTGACCCAGGCCCACCGTGGTCGGATCGGGCGCTGCCGGAAACTGCACCTTGTTGGCGAGCGCGAACGTGCCGGGGAATCCCTTGTCGACGTAGTGATAGCGGCTGCCGTTCAGTTCGACCTTGGTGTCGGCCGCGAAGGCGAAGTCCAGCGCGAGACTCACCAGCGTGCGTTCCAGACGGCTCAAATCCACGTAGCCCTCGCCACGATCCGCCAGCACCTCGAGCCGGTACCCGAAGCGCCTCTGCTCGCCCAGCGTATCGCTCAGGTCCGCATTGGCGAGCGCCGAGCCCCGCGTGGTGTAGCCCGCCGTGATGCTGCGGTACGGGCCGGCGGTGGGACGCTTCGCCACGTAGTTGAACGTCCCGGCCGGATTGGCCGGGCCGTACAGCGCGCCCGCCAGCCCGTTCAGCACTTCGATGCGGTCGAATTGCTCCACCGGATAGTCCGTGGTGCTCGCGATGTTCATGCCGTCGATGCGGGTGTTCTGCACCACGCCCGCCTGCATCCCGCGGGTCTGCGGCCGGATGTTCTCGCCCTGCACGGACGGCAGGTACTGGAACATCTCCCGCACGCTCTTCAACTGCTGATTCCGGGCGAGATCGCCCGGCACCACGTCGACGGAGTACGGCGTGTCGATCACGCTCCGGTCTGCCAGGGGACCCACCTTGATCTCCTTCGCGCGGTAATCCGGCGGCTCGCGCTCTCCGATGACGGTCACCCTGTCCAGCGCGGCGTCGTCGGCGAGCGCCGGTTGCGCAGCGCCGAGTACCGCGGCCAGCGGCACGGCCCACGACCAACCGGCCTTGAGGACACCGAATTCATTCATGCACGAAGTTCCGACAGCCTGCGCGGCATGCGGCGACGTTCGGCGTCATCCGCTGTATACCGCTGGATATGAGGCTGCGTAGCTTAACGGAATCGCGGGCGGCCCGCTGCGCTCAGTCCCGCAGGAACGGCAGCGTCAGGAGCGCCGTCAGCAGCATGGCGCTCAGGCAGACGGAAAGCGATCCGGTGAGCCCGCCGTGTTCGAGGACGTAGCCCATGAGACTCGCACCGAGCACCGCGCCCAGCGTCGAGACCGGGGTTGCGGCGGGCACCAGCAGGTTGTTGACCTCGATGACCGCGGTGTAGAGGTAGCAGTTGAGAAACACCCACGCGATCTGCAGCAGCGAGATGTATGCGAGGAACGCCGCTCCGGAAGCGGATCCGAGGACCGTGCCGCACAGCGTCGCCGTCATGAGCAGGAGGGCGGCACCGATGGGGACCCGCAGGCCGAGCCGGCCGCTCAAGGCGAACGCCGCCACCGATCCCAGGGAACTCGCCAGCACCGAGATGCCGATGGCGTGCAGGGCCTGGGCTTCGTCGAGATGCGCGGCGAGATGCGCGAACTCGCCCAGAAAGGTGTACACGCCGGTTTGCACGACGATGAACGGGATGAAGGCGGCGAGCAGCGCGTAGGCGCGCGGCGAATGTGATTCGTCGGACGCCGGACCGGACACCGGAACCTCGGCATCCGGCCAGCGCGGCGGCAAGTGCCGCAACGACGGGATCAGCAGGACGAACGCGGCGGCCATGCCGGCGAACAGGGACGCGGCGCCCAGGTGCGCGAACAGCGCCGCGCTGAAATACAGGAACGCGGACTCGATCCCGATCTGGACGAACGTGGTGATCGCGATGACGCGGCCCGGCGCCGCGGCATTGGCCAGCACCGCCGAGTACAGCGCCGTCAGCAGGCCGCCGGCGAGGCCCACCGCCAGCCGCGCCGCGCACACCGTGAAATACCCGTCGACGAAGACACACGCGGCGTTGCCGGCGATTGCCGCGATCAGCGAGACCACGGCCACGCGCCGCCAGTTCCAGCGTCGCTGCCACCAGAGACCCGACAGGGATCCGGCGGCAAGCCCGGCCAGTTCCACGCCCGCGACCACGCCCAGCCGCGTCGTGCCCCAGTGATGGGGCGCCCAGGCCTCGAGCATGGCCGGCGTGATCAGCGTGCCGAGCGTCCCCACGATGAACAGCGCATTGGCGTACGCCAGGCAGGGAAGCGAGTCGAAGCGGCCGCTCGTTACAACCGCCTTGCAGCCCACCGCCGCGTGCGGCTCCGCCACAGCATCGCGCCCCGCCACCGCCTCGGGCCCTGCCTCAACTTGCGGCTCTACCACAGCATGGGCGTCTTCGTCAGCAGTTCGCAGCCGTCCTCGGTGACGATCAGATTGTGCTCGAATCCCGCCGTTCCCACCCCCGGATGGGTCAGGAACAGTTCCGAGGCCATGACCATGCCCGCGCTCAACGGCCGATCCAGCTTGAATTGATCGGTGGGGTCCGGCTCCGCATCGCCGATGGGGATGGCGTACGGGATGAAGTTCGATCCGAGGCCGTGGCCCATGGGCACCTGGAGCTGCGGATGATCGAAATAACCATGCCGGCGGGCGGCCTCGGCGCCGAGCGCCGCCAGCTGCCGCGGCGTGATGCCCGGTCGCATCGCCCGCGCCACGATGTCCACCACCTCGGCGCAGCCTTCGAGGAGCGCGCGCTGCGCCGGCGACGGCCGGTTGCCGACGATGAGCGTCCGGCCAGGATCGAGCCAGTAGCCCCCGAGAATGGGACCGTAGATCCACAGGCGGCACAGATCGCCCGGGGAAGGCGGCGCCGTGCGATAGCCGTAGAAATCGTTGCTCACCACCGTGCGCTCGGTCCCGGCACCGTGGTGGATGTCGATGCGGTGGTAACCGCCGCCTGCCCTCAATAAAACGGCGGCAGCATCGGCGGCGGCGTCGGCGCTGGCATCGCCCGCCAGCAACCGTTTGGCGGCACTGGTCATCGCACGGGTCACCAGCTCGCCGCCGGCGCGAAACACGGCCAGTTCGCGCTCGCTCTTCACGTTCTGGGGTTCCCACAGGAACATCTCGTCCGAATGCCATTCGATCTGCGGCGTATGCCGGCGCAGCTGCCGGTCGTACATGCCCGGCAGCACGTCGTCGCCCACCAGCGCCACGCGTCCCGCGATGCCCTCGGCCCGGAAGTGACGCCCCAGGCCCGCCATGAGATTGTCGGGGTGACTGACGATCCGGCCGCAGACGACGCCCGACAGGTCCACATCCTGCGCGGCCAGACCGATGTGCAGCTCCGGCTCGTGGCCCGCGCGCAGCAGCACGGCCGAGAAGGTGTACGGCGCCCCGAATTCCTCGCTGGCCGGGTCCTGTCCCGAGCCGTTCATGACGAACCGGGTGAGCCAGTAGACGTCACCCGCCCGGTCGAAGCCGCCTGCGCCGCGTTGCCAGACCAATAAATTCTGGTAGCCCTTGCCGCGCATCGCCTCGTGGACCTTGCGCCAGCGGGTCTCGAATTCCTCGCGCGGAAACACGGCGTGGGCACTCATGATGCTTGTTCCTTCCATACGCCGGCGCATTCTTGCACGAAGTCCTCGACCAGCCGGCAGAACCGGCGGCGTTGATCGACGAACATCATGTGGGCGCTCTGCGCCATGATCACGAGGGTGGCGCTGCCGAGGCTCGCACGGCTGCGCTCCGCCGAGGCGGGCGAGACGATGTCGCGATCGCCGATCACCACCAGCGACGGCGCTCGCAAGCGTGGCAGCTGCCGGGTGAAGTCGAACCCCTGGAGATTGCCGTGGATCTTGAAGTCCGAGCGGTCGCCCCACATGGCCTTCAGCACGTCGAGGCCCAGCGGTCGGGCACTGCGTCGCGGGCGGCGGGACCGTTGCGCATACATTGCCGGCGCGAGCGCCCGGGCGGTGGCCGCCGCGTACTGCGGGACATAGCCGCCGTCGGGGCGGAAGATCCCCGCCTCCTCGAGCCGGCGCACGCGGTCGCGCTGTCGCGGCGGCAGGCGTTCGAGCAGCCGGCGAAAATCGGCATTCACGTCGCGCGCGCGGGAGGCGGTGCCGGCGAGGACGAGTCCGGCGAGACGCCGCGGGTGCCGCACCGCATAGGCCTGCGCCAGGATGCCGCCGAACGAGTGACCGAGCAGGACGAAGCGGGGCAGATCGAGCGCGCGGCGCACGCACTCGATGTCGGCCACCATGAGATCGAGGGTGTAGCCTCCGGGGTCCCGCAGACGCTCCGAACGTCCGCACCCGCGCTCGTCGATGAGTATCAGCCGGCAGGACCCCGCCAGGGGTGCGAGCGCCGGGAGGAAATCGCCGTGATCGGCGCCCGGCCCGCCGTGGAGCAGCATGAGCGGGGTGCCGCTGCCCAACGCCTTGAAATAAATCCGCGCGCCGTGACCTGCGATGAAGCCCTCACGAACCGGCGCATCGCCGCGTGCCATCAAAAATGCATCTTCAGGTCGATCCCCACCGTGCGCGGCGGCGTCGAGATCTGCGTCCTGAACGCATTCCCGAAGCTGTATGGGGTTCCCTGCAGTATTTCGACGATGCCGTTCGAGTTGGTGAGATTGTGACCGTACAGCGACAGATCGTAGTGTCCGACGCGCGCGCCCACGGTGGCCTCGAGCGTGTTGTAGGCCGGCCGCACGTCGTGATAGGTGAATCCGGTGGGAACGCTGCTGAGATGACTCCAGTCCAGCTGGAGATACCCCGTGGCGCCGGCGATCGGCCGCGTGTATTGCGCGGCGAGGTTGTACTTCTGACGCGGCACGTCGGGAACGGCATCGCCCGCCTGCAGCGCAGCCGCGCCCTGGAAGGCGCCGTCGATGGACTTGAATTCCGCGTGCGTGTACGAACCGCTGGCGCTGAGCAGCACGGAGTCCACGGGTTTGAACTCGATCTCCGCCTCGGCGCCGTTGCTCTGCGCCTTGCCCACGTTGGCCACGAAGATGTAGCCGCAGCCGGGGTCGGTGATGCCCTGCTGCACGTTCTTCCAGTCGATCCGGTAAGCCGCGACGTCGACCGACAGGCGCCGGTCCAGGAACTCGGTCTTCGAGCCCAGCTCGTAATTCCACACCGAGTCCGGCTGGTACAGCGGTGAATAGGCGTTGTTCAGCGAACAACCGATGCCGGTGGGCAGTCCCACGTTCGGACCGCCCGGCCGGTAGCCCCGGGCCGCGGTGGCGTACACCGTGGTGTCGGGCAGCGGGTGATAGGTGAGCACCAGGCGCGGGCTGGTGCCGCTCGCCTTCGCGTGGACCAGCGGTTGATCGGGCGCGGCGAGATCGCCGGACTGGGTGTTCTCCAGGCTGTCGCGCAGTTCGTAGTAGCGGGCTCCCAGGGTGACCTCGAACTGCGGAACGATCTTGTAGGTCAGATCGGCGAACACCGCCGTCTGCTGATCGATGACGCGTTGATCGAAGGCATACAGATTGGCACTGCCGGTCTGGCCGATGGCGGCGGTGAAGTCGCCGCTGTTGGTCGATTCCGTGGAGTGCTGCCGGTAATGGCTGAAGTAGGCCCCCGCCACCCAGCGCAGCCGCTGGTCGCCCGGCGAGGTCAGCCGCAGCTCCTGCACGAACCCGACGTTGCGCGACGTGTAGAAATCCGTGCCCGGGTAGTTGGGCGGATCGGGCACGCCGAACGCCGGGGCGAGATTGGCCAGGAACAGTGTGAAATCGCTGTGCGTGTCGACGTCGCGCGACAGCACGGAGGTGGAGGACAGCAGGGTGGCGAAGCCCACGTCGTCGTCGACCTCCAGATTGCCGATGAGCAGGCGGCTGGTCTGCGGACTGGGCGCGGAGCCCGAGGTGCTGAACGCGGGCAGATTGCTGAAATACTGCGAATTGCTGGCCGCATCCACCTCGGAGAGGATGACGCTGGGCTTGATGGTCAATCCGTCGGTGGGTTTCCACGACCCGATGATGCGCCCGCTCTTGAGGTCGGCGTCGTTGATGCGCCGCGCGGTCACCGGCAGCGCGGACTCCGCGGCGCCGTAATTCCCCGGGCTCACCCGGTCGATGTAGCCCGGCACGTGCTCGTAGCTGCCGACGAGCCGCACCGCGGCGTCGTCGGACAGGGGCAGATTGACCGCCGATTTGGCGAGATACCCCGCACCCCCGCCGTCCACGTTCGAGGCGCCCACCTCCGCGTTGACCGCGAACGCCTTCGGATCGGGTTGCGCGGTGAGAATGCGCACGGCGCCGCCCATGGAGCTCGAACCGTACAAGGTCCCCTGCGGCCCACGCAGCACCTCCACGCGCTCGACGTCGAAGAAATCGATGTCCGGCGCACCCGCATAGCCGTCGGTGCGGATGTCCAGCGCGGTTTCATTGACGTAATAAGAGACGGCCGGCGCGAGACCGTAGGCGGTGCCGAGGCCGCGGATGGCGAGCGTCGACTCGCCCGGCCCGAGGACGTCGAACGACAGACTGGGCACCTGCGTCGCCAGGTCGGCATTGCCCTGCAGATGCAGTTGATTCAGCGCATCGCCGCTGAGCGCGGTGATGGCTTCGGGAACGTCCTGCAGCCGCTCGGCACGCCGCTGCGCCGTGACGACGATCTCCTCGAGCGCATCGGAGGCATCTGCGGCCATCGCACACACCGGCGCACCCAGCGTCGCCGAGAGGATGAACGCCCGCTGGATCGCCCGGCGTTTGCCGCAGCCCCGGTCTTTCACGATTCGTACGCCGTCTGTCTTCCGACGACGCGCAGATAGGTCTTGGGGTCGTACCGCACCTCGGGCTTGCGGTCGTAACTGAACAGCGCGATGACCCGTGGCGTCGAGCCGCCCACCGGCGGCACCCGGTGCAGCGCCCGCCGGCCGCAGAACAGCAGCAACGTGCCCGCCTCCACCTGGATCGAGCGCAGTTTCGCCGAACGATCGTCGATCACCTCGGCGACGGCGTCGTAGTTCTCCCGTCCCTCGTCACGGATGTTGGGCACGAAGTCGAAGGTGCCGCCGGTCTGCGGCGCCTGCAGCAGGATGGACACCACGAAATCGTTGAGATCGAAATGCCAGCCGTGGGTGTCGCCGTCGGCCATGACGGTGGACGTGCACGCCATCACCGGATCGGCCAGCGTGAACAGGGCCGGCTCGCCCAGCAGCTCGGCGATGCGCCGCGTCAGCGTCGCATCCGCGTACAACGTGCGCAGCAGGCCGTCGCGCGGCAGGATGTCGGTGGACACCACGAACTGGCGGCTCCAATGGCGCTGCTGCCGCACGTGCTCCGCCGGGTACTGATCGGCGCTGCGCTCGTCGTAGGCACTGAACGCCTTCTCACGCCGGTAGGCCCGGGGCAGCGCGCCCAGCACCTCCGCGGTCATCCGCTCCGCGATGCCCGGCCGCAGGAAACCCGGCAGGGCGGCGAAGCTCGACTCTTTCAGCTGCCGCCGGAAGGGAGCGGCGACGCGGGCGAATCCGGTGTCGTCCGTCAGCGGATACCGCTCGAGGTCGACGAGTTGGGACAATGAATCGTTCGTCATGGCGTCTTTCCGTCCGGTGGGGGCGGCGAGATCCCGCACTCGCCTTTCGGTATTTATAGGCGAAGCGAATCGGCTCGAACGTAGAATTTTTGGATCGGTTCCGTATAATTTTGTGATGGTCAGCCCGCGACGGAGCCTTCCCCCGCTGAACGCGTTGATGGTCTTCGAGGCGGCTTCGCGTCATGGCAATCTCACGGCCGCCGGTGCGGAGTTGTGCATCGCCGCCTCGGCGGTGAGCCGGCACGTGGCCAACGTGGAACGCGAGACGGGGCTGGTGCTGTTCATCCGCAACGGCAACCGGCTGGAGGTGACCATCGCCGGCCGCCGGCTCGCCGAGGCGGTGGCGGCGGGTCTCGGCCATGTCCGCGACGTGCTGGCGACGCTCAAGCAGCGCGAGACGCATCGCACGCTCACCATCGCCTGCAGCCACGATCTCGCCCAGAACTGGTTGATGCCCCGTTTCCGGGCGCTGTCCGACCTGCTGCACGACCGTCAATTGCGGGTCATCACGGCCGAGTCCTATGCGAGTTTCGATGCCGGCGACGTGGATTTCTCCGTCCGGTTCGGCGACGGCAACTGGTCCGGAATGACGGCGGTTCATCTGTTCGAGGAAGAAGGCTTCCCCATCTGCGCGCCCGAGCTGCTGGAGCGGCATCCGGAACTCCTCGATGCCTCCCCCGAGGTGTTGACCACCTTCCGGCTGCTGCGTCTGGCCAGCGAGGATACGAGCGGGCTCAAGTGGGCCGACTGGCTGCGCGATCGCGGCTCCACGCTGCCCGTAGTCAAGGGCCCGGTCTTCGCGACGTTCTCGCTGCTGCTCCTCGACCTGGTCGCGGCCCGGGGAATCGCCCTGGGGTACAGCCACATCGTCGATCAACTGCTGGCGGACCGGCGCATCGTCCGCCTGTCCGACCGGGTGGTCCGCAGCGGACTCGGGTTCTACGTCGTGTTCCGCGATCGGGGGTCCATCCCCATCGACCTGATCGTCGAGCTGTTCCGGCGCAAGCAACCATGAACGAGGCGAATGAGCCGGCGTCAGGCTGAGCCGAGTCGCCCTAGGCGGGACGTTTGTGGAACACCCCCGCCTTCATGATGGCGCTGAAGCGCCGGCCGTCCTGCGCCATCACGTTGATGTCCGCGAGCGGATCGCCGTCCACCAGCAGCAGATCGGCACGACAGCCCGGCCGCACCCTGCCGAGCGTGCGCTCCATGAGCAGGTCGGCGTTGACGGAGGTGGCCGAGCGCAGGATGGCCGCCGCCGACTGCACCTCGCGCCGGATGCTGAACTCGAGGGCCTGCTGCCGGTGCAGGTGGCCCAGCAAATCCGTGCCGAATCCGATCTTGAGCCCCCGTCGATCCATCAGCTCCAAGCCCCGCATGGACGCATCGCTCACCTCGCCGAGCTTGGCCACCGCCCAGGGCGGCAGCGCACCCGACCGGGCATCGCTCAGCAACGCGCGCACGATGACGGTGGTCGGCACCACGAAGGCATCCGCCGCCGCGACGGCCGCCGCGCTGGCATCGTCGATGAGCGTCGCGTGCTCGATGGTCCGCACCCCCAGCCGGGCGGCGCGCGCGATCGAACCCGGCGGATGGCAATGCGCCGCCACGTACTTTCGCCGCCGGGCGGCTTCCTCCACCACGGCCAGGATTTCGGCGTCGGAGAACTGATCCATCCAGATGGGATCGGTGGGTGACAGCACGCCCCCCGACATCATGATCTTGATGCAATGCGCGCCGCGCCGCAGCTCCTCCCGCGCGGCCGCCCGCACCGCGTCGGCGCCGTCGACGACCACGGAGACGCGGCCGTCCGCGCAGCACACGCACGCGCCCACCGCGCTGAAAGGATCGCGGAAGTCCCCATGGCCGCCCGTCATCGACAGCGCCCGTCCCGCGAAGAACACCCGCGGACCGGCGATGAGACCGTCGTCCACCGCGCGCGCGATCCCTGCGTCGCCACCGCCCACGTCCCGCACGGTGGTGAAGCCGCAGTCGAGCGCGTGCGACAGCATCCGCGCCGCGTACTGCGACACATAGGTCAGGGGCTGGCTCTCGACTTCCGAGATCTTCAAGCTCGCGCCCAGCACGTGGCAGTGCGCATCGATCAGACCCGGCATCAACGTCCCACCGCGGCAGTCGACCACCTCCCCGGCGGCGGGTTTCACCGACGGCTGCACCGCCACGATGAGCCCGTCGTCCACCACCACCGACGACTCGGCGAGATACTCCCCGCCCACACCGTCGAATATGTTGGCGTTGATGAAGGTGATTGCAGCCATTCAAGTCTCCCGAAGCGCCGTGGCGCCGGCGACCGCCGGGAACGCCACGACGCTGTTCTTCCGCATTCTCTCGGACACCACATAGCACGCGATGCCGGCGATGCTCGACGAGGCATAGATCCAGCCCGTCGCGCCCAGGCCCACCACCGGCAACAGGCTGCCCGCCAACGTCGCGCCCGCCGCGAGGCCCAGCCCGTCCACGGCCGGCGAGACGGCGCTCGCCCTGCCGGTGGGATCCGCCCCGGCGATCACGGCGAACTGCACCGGGAACGAGGCGCACCAGGCGAAATAAAACCCGCACGCCGACACCGTGTACGCCCCGGGCGACGTCCCGACCATGCCGAAGATGCCGGCGAGCGACCAGAGGCCCGCGGCGAGCAGCGCGAGCAACGCCATCGAAGCGTTCAGCCGATGCACCAGCGCGCCGGCGCCGAGTGCGCCCGCCAGCCCCGCCACGTTGAGCAGCGCCAGGGCCCGCGTGATGCTCTCGCCCGGCAGGGCGCGGCTGCGTCCGATGGGTTCGAGGTAAGTCCACACGGCCCCCTGGCCGAGGAAATACAGGAACAAGCCGGCGATGGCCAGGGACGCCGGCGCGGGGAACGCGCCCCACGACCGGCGCACGTCGGACCGCGCCACCTCGACCCGCGGGATCCAGGCACAAAGGGCAAGCCCGATGGCCGACACCACCGCAATGGCGAAGAAGGGCGAGCGCGGTCCGAAGCGCGCGACGAACGCAGGCAGCAGCGACGTCACGCTCGCCGCCAGCCCGACCTGGGCCGACGCATACACGGCAAAGGCCCGGCCGGGATTTCGCGCCCGCCCCAGACACATCATGCAGAGCGCGCGCACCACGCCCGCGGACAGGCCGGCGAACGCGCGGGTGACCATCAATGAAGCAAAATCGACGCTGAGCGCCGAACCCAGGTTCCCGACGATCATGCCCACGACGGCAAAGACCGCGATCGATCGGAAAGACCTTTGACGGGCCGCCCACACGAACAGTCCCGCCCCGACCACCTGGGCCAGCAGCTCCGTCGCCGCCACGAGACCGCTTTGGGAGACGTTCAAACCGATCTGCGCCTGCCAGATCGCGATCAAGGCCGGCAGCACCGCCGCCACCGCCGTCGCCATGATCCCGAGCGCACCGGCGGACCACAGCAGGGTCGACGAAACGGGCGACAGCGCGGGCGATGGCGGCGCGAGCGGCGACATCGATGACGGGTCTTGCGCTGCGGCCATGATTTCTCGGGTGGAAGCTTGCGGCAGGTTCATTAACCACGAAATGCATCGGCGAACGCAACTCCATTTTCGGCATCGATCCTTTGACTTTTCGGCAAGGAGTGCGTCAATCGTCGGCGCTGCGTTCGCGATTGCGCGGCGATGAGATCGCAATCCATCCGCCATGCCTCCGCCATTCGTCGGCGATGCGCACCTGAATTTTCCGCGACGAGCGCACCGGCACAATTTGCGAGCAATTTAAGTCAAAGCCGTGGTTTCGTCCGCCGAGCGGTCTGCTATCCTCGCGATTCCAACAAAAAGGATATCGGGATGTTTCGTACCTTCGTGCAACGGGCCTTGCAGGCCTGTGTCTCGTCTGCGGCCGTCGTTCTCGCAGAGTCCGTGTTTCTCGCAGGGGCCCTCCTTCTCACCGGGTTCGCGGCCCAGGCGGCCCCGCCCGCGGTGCTGCAGCGGGGTTACACCCCCGGCGTCATCAACGCGAACACGGCCGAGACCATTCTCACCACCACCAACGTGAGCCCGACGACGTTCGGCCGCGTCTTCAGTCTGCCGGTGGACGGCGGCCTCTACGCGCAGCCCTTGTACGTGCCCGGCGTCGCCATCCCCAACCAGGGAACGCACAACGTCCTCTACGTCGCCACCATGAGCGACTCCATTTTCGCCTTCGATGCCGACGTCCCGGGCGCGCCCCTGTGGGCGGTCAACTACGCCACCCTGCTCGGCGCAACGCCGGTTCCCATCACCACCTTCGTGGGCACGAACTCGCTCAACGTCGCGGGCACGGTGGGCATCGAGAGCACGCCGGTCATCGATGCGAGCACCCAGACCCTGTATTTCGTGACCAACACGCTCGAGAACGGCACGGTGGTGTTTCGCCTGCACGCGGTGGACATCACCACCGGGGCGGAGAAATTCGGCGGCTCGGTGGTCATCACCGGCACGTACACCGCCGGCGGCAAGACCCTCACCTTCACGCCCTCGCTGCAGAACCAGCGCGTCTCGCTCACCATCGCGAAGAATCAGGTGGTCGTCGCGTTCGGCTCGCACGAGGACGATTACAAGTACTACGGCTGGATGATGGCCTACAACAAGACCTCGCTCGCGCAAACCGGCGTGTTCAATCCGGTGCCCACCGCCGATCATGGCGGCGGCATCTGGCAGTCCGGACTGCCGCCGGCCGTCGATTCGTCCGGGTACGTCTATGCGTTTTCGGGCAATTCCTGGGCCGCGTCGGGTGCGACCTCGGCCTATGACGGCGTCAACAACTTCACCGAGACCGCGCTCAAGCTCGATCCGGGCAACAGTCTGCATCTCGTCGACTATTTCACGCCCGCCAACTACCAGTCGCTCGACAACGCGGACAACGACCTGTCGGCCGGCGGTCCGCTGCTCATCCCGAATACCACGACTCTGCTCGCGGGCGGCAAGGACGGGGTGATCTACCTGTCCAACACCCAGAACATGGGCAAGATGCAGTCCGGCAACACCGGCGCCTTGCAGGCCTTCCAGGCCACCAGCGGCAACATCCGCAGCGGCGTCGCCTACTGGCCCCGCTCGACCGCGGCGGGCGGTCCCGTCGCCTTCGTGTGGGGCAGCAGCGATGCGCTCCGGGCCTACCCGTTCAACGGCTCCACGCTCGCGACCACGCCGTCGGCGCAGTACACGCCGCCGGTGAATCTATACCCCGGCGGCGAGCTGGCGCTCTCCTCGAACGGCGACACCCAGGGCATCGTGTGGGCGCTCATGAACGCCCAGGGCGGCGCCGACCACCGCGTTCCCCCGGGCAGTCTGCAGGCCGTCAATGCGGCCACGTTGAGCCCGCTGTGGAACTCCACCACCAATGCGCCGCGCGACGATTTCGGCCTGCTCGCGAAGTGGGTGCCGCCGATGATCGTCAACGGCAAGGTGTACGTCGCCACCGCCTCGAATCAGATCGCGGTCTACGGCCTGCTGCCGGCCAGCGGTTCAACGGTGACGGCCTGGCCCATGACCCAGGCGGCGCTCGGCGGCTCGGCCGCCTTCGTGGTCAGCGCGCTCTCGGCGACCGGTACGCCGCAGACGGCGACCTGGAGCGTGAGCGGTCTGCCCACCGGCGCGAGCGGCAGCTTCGTCACCGACGCGCAGGGCCAGACCGTCCTGCAGATCACGGCGGGCTCGGCCACGCCCCCGGGCAACGCCATCGTCCAGGCGACGGCCAACGTGAATGGCACGCAGACCAGTCAACCCGTGCTGGTGAAGTTCTCGCAGGGTTCCGTGGCGGCCGCGACCACGGCCACGGCCGACGGTTACTACCCGAACAATCCGCCGTCCTACGCCATCGACGGCAACCCCGGCACCTTCTGGGAGACGCCGTACGGCACGACCACCCCGAATTACCCGCACGAGCTGACCATCGACTTGGGTTCCGTGAAATCGATCTACGGGATCTCGTACCTGCCGCGCCAGGATGGGTGCAGCAACGGCACCATCCTCCAGTACACGGTCTCGGTCAGCGCCGACGATCAGAATTATCCGGAGGTCGCCGGCGGCTCCTTCGATTACGGCCCGCAGTGGCACTCCTACAACTGTGCCGGCAATGCCTTCTTCCTGCCGAAGCGCCTGACGGTCACGTTCCCGGCAACCCCGGGGCGCTACGTCGAGCTGACCGGCCTGGGCTCGGTGACCAATGTCGACCCCTGGGCAACCGCCGCGGAAGTCCAGGTGTTCACCACGGCACCGACGGCGACGCCGATCGTTCCCTACCTCTACGCCAACGGCGTGTGGACGCAGACGAACACCGCCACCGTGGTCGCGGGCACCGCCGTGGACATCGGCCCGCAGCCGCTCACCGGCGGCTCGTGGAGCTGGACCGGTCCGAACGGCTTCACCGCCACGTCGCGCGAGATCGACAACATCCCGCTCGGCACGGGTGCCAACGTGTACGTGGCGACTTACACGAATGCCGAGGGCGTCGCGAGCACGGCGAACTTCACCATCACGGTGGCCAAGCCGGCGCAGCAGACGCAGACCATCACCTTTGGCGCGATCGCCGCGCAGAAGACGGGCACCACGCTCGCGCTCGGCGCGACGGCGAGTTCGGGGCTGGCCGTGACCTATACGAGCTCGACCACCAACCTCTGCACGGTGTCGGGCAGCACGGCGAGTTTCATTGCCGCCGGCACCTGCACGATCACGGCCTCACAGCCGGGCAATGCCACCTACGCCGCGGCGACGCCCGTGACGCAGTCCATCGCGGTGACGGCGGCCGGCGCGGCAACGGCCATCGTTCCCTACGTCTACGCCAACGGCGCGTGGGCCCAGACCGCCGCCGCGACGGTGGCCGCGGGCACGGTGGTGAACCTCGGACCGCAGCCGGTCAGCGGGGGATCGTGGAGCTGGACGGGGCCGAACGGCTTCACCTCCACGTCGCGCGAGCTCGACTACCTCCCGCTGAGGACGGGCAGCAACGTCTACGTGGCGACGTACACGAACGCCGCCGGCGTCAGCAGCACCGCGAGCTTCACCATCACCGTGACCGGAACGGCGACGGCGACCGCCATCGTCCCCTACGTCGCGGTCTCGGGCGCCTGGACCCAGACCGCCAGCGCATCGGTGACCGCGGGCACGGTGGTGAACCTCGGACCGCAGCCGGTCAGCGGGGGATCGTGGAGCTGGACGGGCCCCAACGGCTTCAAGTCCGCCGCACGCGAACTCGACGGCATCCCGCTCGCCACGGGGAGCAACGTGTACGTGGCGACCTACCAGAATTCCTATGGAGTGCAGAGCACCGCAAGCTTTACCATCACGGTGCATTGAGGTCGGGAGAGACCGCGCGTCTCCGAGGGTGGGTCACATCGGCCGGGTGTCCTCGATCGCAGTGATGGTCGCCGGCGCGTGGCTGGGCGCAGCCGTCTGCGCTGGCACGCGGGCGGCGGGCGCGGCCGTCTCCTCCAGCGGCGCCCCCACCGGCACCTCCCCCACCTTCGGCAGGGACGTCGCGCCCATTCTTCGAGCGCATTGCGTGGGCTGTCATCGTGCCGGAGGCGTCGCGGCGGCGCAGCCCCTGCAGTCCACTGCGGATGCGCGCCGGCTTGCGGCGGCGATCGGGCGGACGGTGGTTGCCAGGACCATGCCGCCGTGGCCCGCCGATTCCGCGCACAGCCTGCGGATGCGCAACGATGCCGGGCTCGGCGCCGCCGACATCGACATCATCGCCCGCTGGGTCGCTTCGGGTGCGGCCGAGGGCACCGCGGCCGAGGGCAGCG
>CAZZWZ010000005.1:0-3993 GCA_964657955.1 uncultured Steroidobacteraceae bacterium | reverse complement strand
CCGACGTCCCGCCGATGCCGGAGCACGCGGATCGCTGGGCCCACCCGCAGGGCACGCCGCCCGATCTGGTGCTGTCCCTGCCGACGATTCGCGTGCCGGCGAACGGGGAGATCCCGTACTCGCAGCAACGCGTGAAGATCCCCGGCGCGCACGACCGGTGGGTGTCCGCCATCCAGGTGCTGCCCGGAAATTATTCGCTCGTGCACCACATGGGCATCACGGAGGTCACCCTGGCCGACGGACTGTCCTCCGACGCGCTCGACACCTTCGCGCTGGCCGCCGCGCAGATCGGCATGCCGGACGGCGTGCTGGCCGCGCAGGGCTCGGCCGTGACCGATCCCCTCGACGGCGCCGACGACATGTTCGCCGTGTACACGCCCGGCACCACCTTCGAGATGTACCGGGACGGCGACGCCAAGCTGCTGAAAGCGGGTCCCAACGCCTACATGAATTTCAACCTGCACTTCACCACCACGGGCCGGGCTGAGACCAGCCGCGCACAGCTCGCCCTGTGGTTCCGGACCGGTCCCCCGGCACGGCAGCTGTTTCGGGCGCCGGCCGGCGTCGAATCGCTGGTCGCGAACGGCCGGGAATTGCTCACGGACGAGCCGGGCAGCAAGGCCGAAGGGACGAACTTCGCCATCCCCCCCATCGCACCGTACGTCGCCCGCTACGAGCTCGTCGGGATGACCGCCTACACCGAACCCGTGACCCTCTACCAGCTGCAGCCGCACGCGCACATGCGCGCCAAGGATTTCAAGTACGCGGTGGTGTATCCCGACGGACACGAGGTGGTCGCGCTCACCGTCCCGAACTTCGACTTCCACTGGCAGATCGCCTACGACCTGGAGACCCCGCTGCGGCTGCCGGCCGGCAGCAAGCTCATCGTCACCGCCCATTACGACAATTCGGCCGACAACCCGCATCTGAAGGATCTGGGTTCGCGGGATCTCGCGCAGCATTGCGGACCGGACAAGCAGGTTTATTTCAAGCGCCAGAACCAGAGCTGGGACGAGATGTTCACCCCGCTGGTGCAATACGTCCACGACGATCTCGATCCGCGCAGGCCGCAGGCGGCACGGCACGCGCTGCCGCTCGTCGACGTGGTGGGCTGCCTGGTGCGCGGCGGCGGGCATCGCTGGCGGCTCGAGAAGAGCAGCGACCCCGTCGAGACCCGCACGCAATCGACGTCGGCCCAGGCGCTCGCGACCAGCGCCACCCGGGTGCGCCGCGACCTGCGCTACGAGCTGCTCGGCATCGATGCCTTCCGCCCCGACGCGCAGACCGGCCGGGCGGTGTCGGTCAAGGGCGTGCTGATCGCCGACGCCGCGGCGGGGGCCGGCGGCCCGGGCGGGCACGCGGTGGCGGGCGGGAACGGGGGCGGCGCGGCTCGCATCAACGTCACCTCGTTCGAACCGGTGGGGGATTGTCCGTAGCGCCACGCGCCGTTCACGGCGAAGCGGAACCTGCCGGCCGGTGCGCCAGCGCGTGATCGATCGCCGCGCCCACCGCGGCCACCTGCGCGGCGGTACATTGCGCGGGCGACGCCCGCGCGCTGTCCGGGTACACCTCGGTGGTGGTCCTGTAGGGCGCGGGTGTCATGCCCGCGCACAGGCCGAGTTTTCTGAACGGATAACGGATGACGCCCGGTGCCACCGCCGGCGAGCCGATGATGTTGCCATGCCGATCCGCCGGCGCGATGTGGGTCACCCGGGCCACCGCGGCGATCACGGCCCGCTGGAAATCCGGCTGCGGGCTTTCGCTGTCGTCGACCAGATAGAATCCGTCGGGAATGTCGCCGGGCACGTGCGTCACGCCGTCGCGCGCGGCGAGCGCCGGCCGAAATTCGGTCTCGTCGGTATCGGTGGTTTCGTGCAGGTCGACGTGCACCAGCACCTGCCCGCGGACCGCGGCCACCAAGCGCATGAGTGCCGCCGATTCCTGTGCCGGACTGTCGTCGCGAAACGCACGATTCGGATCGATGGCGTCCCGGTTCCAGCGATGGATGACTTCGTAAGCCCACGGGCTGACGCACGGCGCGATCAGTAGATTGACCCGGCCCGCATGCGCTTGCGCGTGCTCGTCGGCGAACCGCAGTGCGCCGTGCACGCCGCTCGTTTCGTAGCCATGCACGCCACCCGTCACCAGCACGCAGGGGAGCGCGTCGCGCCAGCCGCGGCTCTTGATCGCGAGCAACGGGTAGCGTGCAGGATCGTGGTCGAGCCGGCCATACTGCACGACGTCGTAGCGCGATCGCAGGGTGTCGATGGCGCGCAGCACGTCGGCCTCGTAGCTGCGCTTGACGGTCTGCAGCGAACGCCAGGCCGCCACTTCCGCGTCGCCCCAGGCAACTCCCGGTGTGCCGATCGCCGGGGCTGCGACGCGGCCCTCAAGCATCCGGGGGCGACACCGCGTAGACGAGTTGCACGACGCCGTGCTCGAGCACGTCGGCGGATTCGAGCCGCAGGCTCACGATCCCCGCCAGGCCGTCGCGGTATTCCACGATCCCCTGAACGTTCTGCGCGCCGTCGAGCGCGGGAGCCACCAGCACCCGCAGCTCGTCGACGACCTGGGCGGCCAGGAACTCGCCGTTCGTCCTGGCTCCCCCTTCGACCACGAGGTGCTCGATGCCGAAGCTCCCCGCGAGCACCTCCAGCAAGCCCGGCAGGGAGAACTCCGCCTCCGCCGAGACGATGTACGAGACACCGTCGGCGGACAGCTCGGCCAGATGCCGGTCGGGGGTGTCCCGGCCCACGATGACGATGACGTGGTCGCCGTTCAGCGTGGCTCCTTCGAAATGCAGCTTGCCGGACGAGTCGAGCGCGACGGCGAAGGTCGCCGCACCCTTCGCGGCCACGTGGACCGGTCGCTCCACCTTCCACGGCCCGGGGGGCGCATGGGGACCGGCCTTGCTCATTTCCGCCATCGTCGCGCGCCCCACCAGCCACGCATCGGCGTCGAGCGAGGCGTGCACCTTCTCGTACTGCCCGGTCCAGTCGCCCCGCGTCCCGTCGGGACTCGCGGTGAAGCGGCTCGGATGCAGCCGGCCGTCGATGGAAGTCACCATCAGGATCGAAACATGGGGTTTCATCGACGTTCTCCAGATCGAAAGTGCCCGCCCATCAGTCGCGCCACCGGCCGAACAGGATGGGGTCGAGCGACTGGCCGTCCGGCCGCTCCCGGGCGGCCGCCTCCACGGCGGTGATCGCCGCATCCTGGGGGAAATTCCTCGCCCCCAGCAGCACGTTCTTCTCCACTTCGTTCACGTCCTGGCCGATGTACTGCTGGTAATCCGCGCATTCGCGCGCGTTGTCGGCGCTCACCCGCTTGCCGAAGCCCACGTGACGCGCGTAGCACGCATAGTACGCGGTCGCGAGCTCGAGCGACTGCCCATGACGGCCGCGGTAGCCGTACGGATCGAAACCGGCGTTCTCGAGCACCATCGCCCCGAAATTCAGGTTGAGCAGCGCGAACATGGCGTAGCCGATGCTCTGCTCCGGATTGTCGTGCCGATACCGGTCCATGACCTCCCCCGGCGCCACCACCCCGGTCTGAAAGCTGGGATGGCTCGTGAGACTGTCCTTGCCGTTGTTCTTGTAGCAGCCGATGGGACGATCATGCTGCCCGTAGATGGCGTGGTCGAACTGCTCCGTCCAGCCGATCGTCACCGGCACGCCCGGCGCACCGCCGTACAGCGCGGCGTCGAAGCGTTTGGGATCGTCCAGGAGCCGCGCGATGGCCAGCAACGCCATGAGATGCGCACCCCGGTGATTGCTGTACAGCTCACACGCCTCGTCGGGTCGCCGAAACGCCGGCCCCGCCGCAAAATTCGATGCGTTGCGGATGAGCGCGTACATGGCGGCATGGAATGCGTTCAATGAACGCGTCGACTGCGCGGACAGCGCGTGCTGGGAGTTCAGCAGATCCTGCGCCTGCACCGAGTAGACGACCCCGCGCGCCACCTGCAGGCCCACGCCCGACTGCACGGTGGCA
>CAZZWZ010000004.1:11015-37908 GCA_964657955.1 uncultured Steroidobacteraceae bacterium | reverse complement strand
AAGACGGGCGCAGCCGTACGGGCCGCCCGCAACGCCTTGCAGGCGCTCGAGGGCCGCATCCCGTGCGATGCCGTCAATCCCCACGCCTGGGGATCGGCGTGAAGCCGGCGCGTCCGGGCGTGCCCGGCGCCGGTGAGCGCAAGCCGCTGCGCAGCCGCGACTGGTTCGCGCGTCAGGACAAGAACGGCTTCTACTACCGCTCGTGGCTCAAGAACCGTGGCATCCCGCAGGACCAGTTCGACGGCCGTCCGGTGATCGGCATCTGCAACACCTGGTCCGAACTCACCCCCTGCAACACGCACTTCAAGACGCTCGCCGACCACGTCCGCTGGGGCATCCTCGAGGCCGGCGGCTTTCCGCTCGAATTCCCCGTGATGTCGCTGGGCGAGACCCTGCTCCGCCCGACCGCGATGTTGTACCGCAACCTAGCTTCCATGGATGTCGAGGAGTCGGTCCGCGCCCACCCGCTCGACGGCGTGGTGCTGCTCATGGGGTGCGACAAGACCACCCCCGCGCTGCTGATGGGCGCGGCGAGCGTGGACGTGCCCGCCATCGGCATCTCGGCCGGCCCCATGCTGCGCGGCGTCCACCAGGGCCGCTACATCGGCTCCGGGACCAACACCATCTCCATGAGCGAGCAGCTGCGTTCCGGCGACATCACCCTCGCCCAGTACCACGAGGCCGAGGCCTGCATGCACCGCTCGCACGGCACCTGCATGACCATGGGTACGGCTTCGACCATGGCCTGCCTGGTCGAGGCGCTCGGCATGTCGCTGCCGGGCAATGCAGCCATCCCGGCGGTGGACGCGCGCAGGAATCTGCTGGCGCGCGAGTCGGGCCGTCGCATCGTCGATCTCGTGCGGGAGGACGTCGTGATGTCGCGCATCGTGACGCGGGAGGCGCTGGAAAACGCCGTGCGCGTCAACGCGGCCATCGGCGGATCGACCAACGCCGTCATCCACCTGATCGCCCTGGCCCGCCGGTTCAACCTGCCGTTCACCCTGGATGACTGGGACCGGCTGGGACAGGGTGTCCCCTGCCTGCTCAACCTCATGCCGTCCGGCCAATACCTCATGGAGGATTTCTTCGAGGCCGGCGGACTGCCGGCCGTCCTCCGCCAGCTCGGCGAACACGATGGCCTGCACCGCAATGCGCTCACCGTCAACGGGCAGACCCTGTGGGACAACAACCGGGATGCACCCTGCTGGAACCCCGGGGTGATTCATCCCTACACGGCCCCGTTCAAACCCGAGGGCGGCATCGTGGTCCTCAAAGGGAACCTGGCGCCCGATGGCGCGGTGCTGAAACCGTCGGCGGCCTCGCCCACCCTGATGCAGCACCGCGGGCGCGCCGTCGTGTTCGAGTCGATCGAAGATCTACGCGCGAGGATCAACGACGACGCCCTGGACATCGACGAGTCGTGCGTCATGGTGCTGAAGAACTGCGGACCTAAAGGCTATCCGGGCATGGCGGAGGTGGGCAATCTGCCGTTGCCGCCCAAGCTGCTCAAGCGTGGCATCACCGACATGGTGCGAATCTCCGATGCCCGCATGTCCGGCACGGCCTATGGCACCGTGGTCCTGCACTGTGCGCCGGAGGCCGCCGTCGGCGGCCCGTTGGCGCTGGTCGAGAACGGCGATCTCATCTCGCTGGACGTGCCGAACCGCAGGCTGTCGCTCGAGGTGAGCGAGGACGAGCTGGCGCGACGGCGGGCGGTGCTGCGGCCCGTTGCGGCTCCCGCCGCCCGCGGCTACGTGAAGCTGTACGTGGATCACGTGCTGCAGGCCAACGACGGCGCGGATCTGGATTTCCTCGTCGGCGGCAGCGGCTCGGCCGTGCCCCGCGACAATTTTTAAGACAACCGAGGTAGCCTCCGATGGTGGATCGCCGCACACTTCTACTGGCCATGGCCGCCTGCGGCGCGGGGCTTTCCCGTGAAGCGCCCGGTCGGGTCCAAAGCGCCGTACAGCCGGACGCCGGCCCTGCCCGACCGGCGGCCGACGCCCTGTCGGCTGACGCCCCGGCCGCCGCCGACGCCGAGCTGCGCGAGGACCTCGCGCGCATGGGGTCGCACGAGTACTCGGACGAAGGCATCCCGGTGTTCCTCGCCTGCGTCGACGTGGTCGCCGAACGAGCCCACCGGCCGCAGGTGTCGCCCGCCGCCCTGAGCGCACGCCTGGCGGCGGACCTGCGCCGCTACGGCGAGGCATGGGAACGGTTGCACCCGGACGCGCCGGACACGGACATCTCCAAGGTCATCGAGGTGCTGGCCGAGCGTGACTTCGCGCGCGGCGGCAAGGGCGGCGCATCGTGACATCCAAGCCGACGTTCGCCGGGCGCGTGAATGAACTCGGCGATGTCTTCGCCCATCATCCGCTCATCCGCGCCGTGAATTTTCACAGCACCTCGCGATCCCGGCAGGACGGCTACGATCGCCAGCTGGAGCAATACAGCCGCCGCTTCACATCCGTGAACGAGGCCGAGCTGCGCGAATACCTGACCACCGGGCGCTGGCACAAGGACAAGCCGGGGCTGATCGTGTCGGTGTTCGAGGGCTATCGCAACAGCTATGAAATACTGCACCCGCTCATCGAGAAGCACGGCTTCGTCGGCTGGTACTGGATCATCACCGGTTTCATCGACACGCCGGTGCCGATGCAGCTGGGCTATGCCGACCAGCACGACATCGACATGCTCACCCACGACTACCCGGACGGGCGCTATGCGCTCACCTGGGAGGAAATCCGCCGGCTCGACGAGAAGCACGTGGTCGCCTGTCACACGCGATCCCATCAACTGCTGTCGACCTTCGATCCGGCGCGGCGCCGGGAGGAAATCGTCGGGTCGCAGGAGCAGTTTCGCAAGCACCTGGGTCATCGCGTGAATTCATTCGTCTCGCTGACCGGGCCGCCCCATGGAGAGGATGCGACCACCGATGCGTTGGTGCGCGAGGCCGGCTTCGAATTCGTGTTCTCGAACTTTCGAATCCAGCGCATCCGCCCGGCATGACGTGAGGCGGAGCCGCCCGGGCGAAGCCGCCGAGGCGAGGCCGGCCGGGTCGCCGGCGAAGGGGCCGGCCCTCGGTCAATCGAGGTCGATCGCGAAACGTTTGAGGTCCGCGAGCCCGCAATGCCTCAGGGCGCCTTCATGAGACGCCCGCAAGGCAACGCGTGGTGCATGCCCGGCTTGCAGCGCCTCCTGCCACCGGGGTGCGCACAGACACCACCGGTCACCGGGTTTCAGCCCCGGGAATCCGAATTCCGGCATCGGTGTCGAAAGATCGTTGCCGCGGAGCTTCGAGAACTCGAGAAAGCCGGCGGTCATCACGGCGCACACGGTGTGACTGCCCACGTCCTCGGGCCTGGTATCGCAGCATCCGTTGCGCAAGAAACCCGTCATCGGAGCCACGGAGCAGACTTCGAGCACTTCGCCGAGCACGTTCCTGGCATCGTTGCGCCCGCCGCCGCCCTTGCCGCCGTCCTCTTTCAACATCGGAACGCTTCGCATTTCAGTCCTGCCTCCGCCCAAGGTGGCCGTGGATCAACCCTCCACCACGCTGACGCCCTTCCAGAAGGCGACGCGGTCCTCGATCTGGCGCGCCGCCTCCTTGGGCTTCGCGTAGTACCACACCGCATCCGTATTGACCTTGTCGCCGACTTTCAACGAGTAGTAATTTGCCGTGCCCTTCCAAGGACACGTGCTGGAATGGTTGCTGGGCGCCAGGAACTCCGTGTTGACCGATGCCCGGGGGAAATAATGATTGCCCTCCACGATCACCGTGTCGTTCGAATCCGCTATGACGGTACCGTGCCAAATGGCCTTCATGATGCCTCCCCCGGTCGTGATGTCCGACGGCAGTGTACTGCATCCGCCGGAGGCTGCCCATTGAGCATGCAGCCGGCGGTCCGACTCCCGGCGCGGGCACGCACCCCGACTTCTTCGCAGGTTGCTAGACTTCGACCAGACGGCCCGAGAGACTGCGCATGCCACTGAAACTCGATCTTCGCGGCAGACACTGGATGGTCCCGCTGGTGCTATCCCTGGCGGGGCTGCTGCCCTGCCTCGCGGAGGCGGACCGGGCGGCGGCCGCGCCGGTCCGGTGGTCCGCCTACACCCGGACCTTCGACGAGCTCGCGGCGGCGGATGGGATCGTGGGCGGGGGAATCGTGCTCGTGAAGGGCGGCCGGATGCTCGCCCACCACGAATTCGGATACGCCGATCGGGAGCATGGCGTGCCGATCTCGCTGCAGACCATTTATCACTATGGCTCGGTCACCAAGACCCTGACGGCCATCGCCGTCATGCAGCTGCGCGACCGGCAGAAGCTGACCCTGGACGATCGCATCACGGCCTACGTGCCCGAGCTGCGCCAGGTTCACGATCCCTTCGGTTCGATGGATGCGATCACCCTGCGCATGCTGATGTCCCATTCCGCGGGATTCCAGGATCCCACCTGGCCCTACAAGCAGGGCAAGGCCTGGGAACCCTTCGAGCCCACGACCTGGAACCAGCTGGTGGCGATGATGCCGTACCAGGAAGTGTCGTTCCCTCCGGGTTCGCGCTACAGCTACTCCAATCCGGGCTTCATCTATCTCGCCCGCGTCATCGAGCAGATCAGCGGCGACCCGTGGGAGGTGTACGTGCAGAAAAACATCTTCAACCCGCTCGGCATGACGCGCAGCTATTTTGCCTCCACTCCCTACTACCTGGCCGCGGATCGATCACACAATTACACGCGCCGGCGCGCCGGCGACGGCCGCGAAGTCACCGTGGACAATGGGACCGACTTCGATCCCGGCATCACCATGCCGAATGGCGGCTGGAATGCACCCCTCGCGGACCTGGTCGCCTACCTGGCTTTTTTGACCGGATCGAGCCATGGCAATCCGGTCACGCAGCGCCTTTACGACACGGTGCTGCGCCATTCGACGTTGACGGAGATGTGGAAGCCGCTCTATCCGACCGTCCAGGATGGCTCCGAAGTCGACGAGGACTCGGTGGGGCTGTCCTTTTTCAGCATCCGCCGCGGGCAAACCACCTTCATCGGGCATACGGGGAATCAGGCGGGTTTTCGCGCCTTTTTGTTCCTGAACCCCGGGACCGGCGATGCGGTGGCCGCCGCTTTCAACACCGACAGCGATCTGCCGTCCGAGGAACATCCTTCGAAGTATCAGCGCATCCGCGACGGCGCCTTGCAACTCATCGAATGAGACACCGATCCGGGATCGGCCGTTCTCATCATGCCGGTGAACCTCGTCGACGCGTGCCCGGCGGACCACGGAGCGTCAACGTCCGCCTTCTTGCGCCCTTCTGGTCGATGCTGGCATGGGCGGCTCCGCTGCGCGCCCAGATGCCCTTCAACACCGATGATCCGGGGATCACGGCGAGCAAGACGCTGCACATCGAAATGTTCGACGAGGTCGACGGTCTTCAGTCCGCGCAATACCCCGACGTACGTCAGAACACGCTCAATGTGAGATTGAACCTGACGCCGCTCGACGGCATCGAACTCGATCTGGACATGCCCTACCTCGCGATCTACCGCGCGCCGGAGGCCCAGGCCTCACGCGGTATCGGCGACACGAATCTGGGCGCCAAATGGAGCGTGCACGAGGCAGCCGCGGGCTCGCCGCTTCCCGGGTTCGCCGTCAGCTTCTACGTCGAATTCCCGACGGGCGACCAGAGGCAGGAATTGGGTTCGGGGCTCACGGACTACTGGCTGAACTTCATCGTGCAACAACCGCTTTCCGAGGCCACGCGGGTCACGGCGAATCTGGGCGTGCTGTTCGCCGGCAACACCAGCACCGGCGTCGTCGGCATCCAGACCCGGCGCGGTCAGGTCTACACCGGCGGTCTGTCGTTGCTTCACGACTTGAGCTCGCGCCTCACCCTCGGCGCCGAACTGTACGGAGGGTTTTCCGACGGGGCCGGACAGGACAGGACCCAGCTGCAGGCGCTGCTGGGCGGCCAGTATCAGATTCGAACCGGTGTGTCCTTGAGCTTCGGCGTTCTCGGCGGCAAGTATGGCGCAACGCCCCAAATCGGCGGACAGATCGGCATCGCGATCGATCTGCCCGACGCCTACCGTGCCACGGCGGCCCGATGAGAGCCTGCCGGATGCCCTCTGCCTCACCGCCCGGAGAGTGTCGCCCGGACATTGATGAGACAATCGCCGACCGCAAGCTGCGGCGTCATCACGGGCAGTATCGAATCATGCTCAACATCTATCGATCGGATTCTCCGGCGCCGCAATCCTGGCATCCGGACGCGGCAGCTGAAAGGTCGCCCGTTTGGCTCGATCTCATCGACCCCGGCGAGGACGAGCGCAATCACGCAGCCCACCTGTTGGGCATGCGGCTCCCGACCCGCGAGGAGACGAGCGCGCTCGAACTTTCGAGCCGCCTCACCGCGTCAGAGACCGCCATCCGGGTCAACATCCCGTGGTTCGTCCGTGCCGAAGGCCGGCACGGCTCCTCCACCCCCCTCGGGGTCGTGTTGACGCCCGAGCTTCTCGCCACCGTGCGCTACGCCGAATCGTCGGCGTTCGATCAGGTCATCAAATCCCTGCGCGAGCCGGGCCGGCCGCGCCGCAGCACCGATGTCTTCATCGATATTCTGGAAAGCATCGTCGACGTGGCCGCCGATCACATCGAGAACATCGGGAACGATCTTTCCGAGCTGGCACATTCCGTCTTTTCGGACGGGCGCGAGCGCCGCCGGCTGCTGCGCACCGCACTGGTGGAAATAGGAGCGATGCAGCGGCAAATCATTCAGCTGCGCTCCGCCCTGCTCGGCGTGTCGCGCGTCGTCACCTACCTATGCGACGCCTCGCCGGCCTGGATGCCCCGTGAAGTGCATCCTCGGTTCAAGGTGGTCCATGCGGACATCGGCTCGTTGAATGAATTCGATCAGCAGATGAGCGAACGCCTGCAGTTCCTGCTGGACGCCGTTCTCGGGTTCATCAACAACGACCAGAACGACATCATGCGCGTGTTGACGATCGTCTCCGTCGCGACGGTGCCGCCGATGATCCTGGCGGGGATCTGGGGCATGAACTTCAAGTCCATCCCGGAATACGACTGGCCGCACGGATACGCCTTCGGACTGACCGTGATCGGCATCAGCATGATCGTGCCGTTGATCGTTTTCAGGGTGAAGAAGTGGCTTTAGCCGGGTGCCGAGCGGGGCTCGTCGGAGCGCGTCGTGGACCTGCGATCGAACGATACCCGCACCGTGCCGTCATTGGACTTGTCCATACCGAGGCGATTACCATGGAACTGCGGTGCAGCGCGATCGACAGCCTGAGAGCGGTGCCGCCCGGGCTCACCGAACAGTACACTGAGCGCGAGCTGCGCTGCATGCACGCGGCGCGAAGCTATCTGGGCCACAGCCACCAGACATCTTTCGCCACGGCGTTCCGCCGCCATTTTGGGCTGCGTCCGAAGGATGTCCGACGCGGCAAACTCGACTAGCTGACCGGGAGCGCGACCGCCAATGATCGAACGATTCGACGCAACGACCGCCTTGCTGCTCATCGACGTCCAACGAGGTGTCGATGTCCTCGAGCACTGGGGCGGCCCGCACGGCCGGCGCAACAATCCGCAGGCCGAAGCGAATCTACACGCACTGCTCGACGGCTGGCGGACGTCGGGACGTCCGGTGTTCTACACGCTGCACGACTCGCGCGAGGCGCGTTCACCGCTGAAACTCAGTCTCCCCACGGGTCGGATCAAGGAGGGGCTGGAACCCCGGACCGACGAGATCACCGTGAAGAAGGACGTCAACAGCGGTTTCATCGGCACGAATCTGGAGGTGATCCTGCGACGGCGACGGGTCCATCGCTTGGTGGTCGCAGGGTTCTTCACCAACATGTGTGTGGAGACGACGGTGCGCATGGCCGGGAACCTGGGATTCGACACCTATCTGGCGGCAGACGCCTGCGCCACCAGCAATCGTGTGGGCTGGGACGGGGTGGATCGGGATCCCGAGTTGATCCACGCCCTGTCGGTCACGAGCATGGACGGCGAGTTTTGCACGGCGGTCACCACGTCCAACGCGCTGCGCCTCTTGAAAGCCGACATCGACGGTCTGCATCGGCGGCAGGGGAACGAGTGACGGGACGACAGCCGGGTAACGCACGAACGACGCACCCCCCTGGCGCCGTCTGCCGGCAGATCGAGGGAGATGATGACGTGACCGACAGATCACACAGCCCCCGTCCGGCGCGCGGCGTCCGAGGCCGCACGGCGTCGGTGTGTCTCCTGCTCGCGTCGCGCGTCATCGCCGCCGACACGTCCGAAACGCCGGCGGCGAACCAGGAGTACAGCCCCGGTTTGGAGGAAATCGTCGTCACCGCGGAGCGACGCGAGGAAAAGCTCGACAAGGTTCCGATCAGTGTCACGGCCTTCTCGCAGAAAACGATGGACGATCTGCACATCCAGTCGTTCAATGACCTGGCAGCCATCGTGCCGGGGTTGGTGGTCTCCACCCCCCAATCCGGTGTCCAAGGCTTGAGCGATGTGGCCATCCGGGGCATCTTCAGCGGCGGCAACGCCCCGACCACCCAGTTCTACATCGACGAAACGCCCGTGGCCATCCGCAGGCAGGACGGGGCCGGCCCGGCGGGCAGTCCGCATCCCTTGATCTTCGATCTGGACCGCGTCGAGGTGCTGCGCGGGCCGCAAGGCACCCTGTTCGGTTCGAGCGCCATGGGTGGCGCAATCCGCTACATCACGCCACAACCCAGTCTCACCGACACCTCCGGATATGCGAAGCTCGACCTCGGATATACCCACGACGGGGGAGCCAACTACGAGACGGGCGTCGCCTTTGGAACTCCGATCGTCGCGGGTGTGGCGGGATTGCGCGTCAGCGGGTGGTTCGAATCGGAAGGCGGTTTCATCGACCGTGAGGATCCGTTCACCGGTGAGATTACCGAGAAGAAGGCAAATTCCTCGAAATCGTACGTGATCCGGCCGGCACTGACGGTGGTACCGCTGCCCGGGCTGTCGATGACCACCTCGGCTTTCCTGCAGCACGTGCACCAGAACGAACCGGATCTCTATTGGCTGAATTTCTTGCCGAATCGCAGCACCCGCGCCGATGGATCGCTGGTCCGGGAGCCCTCGACGGATGACCTGCGGGTTGCGAGCTTCGCCATCAAATACGAACTGCCCGCGGTCACCCTGCAGTCCGATACGTCTTATCTGGACCGGGAGTACGAGGACTTCAACGACATCACCCAGGGACTGGAATCGGAATTCAGCGGCGGAACCCCGTTCCTCCCGGGCCTCGCTGCGTTTCGCTCGTACGAAGACGACCTGTCCTTCACCCACGCCTGGCAGCAGGAATTCCGCCTCACCTCGGCGTCGCCGGATTCGCGCGTGAGCTGGGTGGCCGGTGCCTATTATCGAAATGCGGTCACGGGGCTCGCGCAGCTCATCCCGCCCGACCTGAGCCCGATCACCCAGTCGATCGCGGGCGTGAACAGCCAGCAATACTTCGGGAATCCCGACTTCGTCGTCAACGGCCTGGTCCTCAATTCGTATACGAATTTCCAGACCACCGACGTTCAAGAGGCCCTGTTCGGCGAGGTCACCGTCGCCATCCTGCCTCGCGTCAGAGTCAACGCCGGCGTGCGCATCGAGCATTCGGTCGTCGAGCACCAGAACGAGATCGTTGCCGGTCCCTTGAACGGTCTTGCCTACTCGAACACCACCCTCCCGGACCAGGTTGGAAATCCGGTGACGCCCCGTTTCGGTGTCACCTATCAATACACCGACGACGACATGGTGTATGCGACCGCGGCCAAGGGCTATCGGGCCGGTGGCGGAAATGCCGCCACGTCCGTCGGCAACGCGTTGTGCGATTCTTCGCTGGCGGCGCTCGGCCTGACTTCGGTGCCCAAATCCTTCGGCCCGGACACCCTGTGGAGTTATGAAATCGGCGCCAAGGACGAACTGTTCGAGAAAAGACTGGCCATACAGGCCAGTGTGTACTACATCAACTGGACCAATATCCAGACGGGTGTGACCTTGGTGTCTTGCAACGAAGGATTCACGGCGAATCGCGGCAAGGCCACCAGCCAGGGATTCGACCTGCAGATGGCGGCGATCGTGGCCGAGGGCCTGAAGGTGAGCGCGAACGTGGGATACACGGATGCCTACTACCCCAACGCGGCGTACGGCGCCCCGATCAACGGGGTAACACCCCTCCTGAACGGAGTGGGGGAGAAGCTTGCGAACGTGGTGCCATGGACTGCCTCGCTCCACACCGATTATTCCCGTGCCATCGGCCGGATCTGGAGCGACGCCCGGGCGTATCTCAGGACCGACTTTCGATGGTTGAGCGCGCCGAACGCGCTGAATCCGCAGGACAATGCCTTCGACCCGCAGGTGGGTCCTTATCAGAACCAAGCCTACGGCACTCTCGATGTCCGTCTCGGCGTCCTGCACGAGGGATTCGACCTGTCGGCTTACGTGCTGAACGCGAATCACACCGATCCGCGCCTCGGCTTCGGGCACGCGGCAGGTGGCGATCCTTTGTTCACCGCAGCGGCGCTTCGTCCGCTGACCGCTGGATTCACCGCTTACTATCGATTCTGAGATCGGTCTGCCGCCGTGCCGTGTTCCGACCAGACAGCTCGATCCTGGCGAGGAGATGTGCTCCGATGAGCAACCGTGTCCGCGAAAGTTTGTTGATCCTGTTGTTCGCAGCCGCGGCCGCGCGGGGAACCACCGTCGACCGGCCATCCGTCGCCGGCGCCATGGACGACATTGCGGCAGCGACCAATTATCTCGAAGCCGCCGTTTCGCCCGACGCCCGGTGGGTGGCCTGGTCACAGGCACGTGAAAACGATGGGAAGACTCTGACGGCAGGATCGGCCATTTTTCTGGCCTCGACCTCCCGGCCGCACGAAGTCCGTCCAATAACGGCCCTGCCGGCCGGCAATGCCGAATCGAGCCGGCTGATCCGTGAGAAGGCAGTGGCTTGGGCTCCCGACAGCTCCAGCGTCGCTTTTCTGTCCGATGCCGAACACCCTGGGCAGCTCGATCTCTACATCATGCGGCTGGCCGATCGTTCCGTCCGACGGCTCACCAGTCTGACGGGTTTCCTCGCCTCACCGGCCTGGTCGCGGGATGGCAAGACCATTGCGCTCCTGTTCACGGAAAACGCAACGCGTGCCGCGGGACCTCTCGAAGCGGTGCCGTCGGAAACCGGCGTCATCGGCGAACAGGTCCTGGAACAGCGCATCGCCACCGTCGATGTGGCCACGGGCGGGGTCACCCGGGTGTCACCCGACGACCTGTACGTGTACGAGTACGACTGGTCGCCCGATGGGGCGAGTTTCGCAGTCACCGCGGCCCATGGCTCGGGGGACAACAACTGGTACGTGGCGCAGCTCGAAATCATCGATCGCCGCACCGGTGGCGTGCGATCCATACTCAAGACGGACATGCAGATTGCCGTGCCCCGCTGGTCGCCGGACGGCAACCGCGTCGGATTCATCGGCGGTTTGATGAGCGACGAGTCGATCGCGAGCGGCGACCTCTACGTCATCCCCGCCGCGGGCGGTACACCGCTCGACTTGACGCCGCACCATGCCGGCTCCACGTTCTGGTTCACCTGGCTGCCGAAATCGGACGCCATCCTCACCGCCGATGCCGTCGACGGTGCGAGCGGCCTGGCCGAGGTGAACAGTCGCTCGGGGGCGACCCGCGTGCTGTGGCGCGGGGCGGAAACCATCACCGCGCCGGGCGATTTCGCCCGCGGTGTCTCCGTCGCGGCCGACGGCAGGACCACCGCCGTCATTCGAGAATCGTTCAACGATCCCCCGACGCTCCAGCTCGGCAGAGCCGGTGATTGGCGTCCGTTGACGGGCCACAGCCCGAAACGTGAGCCGCTGTGGGGAAAAGCCGAGAGCCTGCGCTGGTCCAGCGACGAATATTCCGTGCAAGGCTGGCTGGTACCGCCCGCGAAGATCGAGCCGGGGCGCACCTATCCGATGGTGGTCTGGGCTCACGGGGGTCCGGCATGGCTCAACGCACCGGCATGGCCCAAACAACTCGACTATGCCACGTTGCTGGCGAATCAAGGCTACTACGTCTTCTTACCCAACCCCCGCGGCAGTGCCGGATTCGGCGAGAGGTTCAAGAGGGCCAACATCAAGGACATGGGAGGCGGCGACCTGCGCGATATCCTGGCCGGCATCCGCGAGGTCGTGGCGACCCACCCGATCGACGATCGACGCGTCGGCATCACCGGTTGGAGTTATGGCGGCTACATGGCCATGTGGGCCGTCACTCAAACGGATCGATTCAGGGCGGCAGTGGGTGGCGCCGGGTGTGCCGACCTGTTGTCCTATTACGGTGAGAACGGGATCGATGAATGGCTGATCCCGTACTTTGGCGCGTCGGTTTACGACGATCCCGCCGTTTACGCCAAGAGCTCGCCCATCAACTTCATCAAACAGGCTCACACACCGATGCTGCTGATCGTGGGCGATAGCGACGTGGAGAGTCCCCCGCCTCAATCCTATGAGTACTGGCATGCCCTGAGGACGCTGGGCGTCAAGACGGAATTGGTGGTGTATCCGCACGAGGGGCACGAATTCGCGGATCGCGCGCACGTGCTGGATCGGATGCAACGCATCGTGTCGTGGTTCGACGAGAACATGCCGCCGTCGCCCGCCGCCCCGTGAGCCTCGCCCGCGGCGATCCGGCTGCAATCTCGAGTTCGACCCGCAGCTGGTCGTCGCCGCTCGCAGCCTACCTGGGCACCATCGGTGCCGCCGTCGGACTCGGCAGCATCTGGCGTTTTCCGTACCTCGCCGGCACGTTGGGGGGTGGCGTTTTCATCGGCGTGTTCGTCGTCGCGTGCTTGTTCATCGCCACGCCTCTGCTGGTTGCCGAGTACATGATCGGCCGCTATTCGGGTCTTGCGCCGAGCGTCGCCGCGGGCGCCATGGCGGTCGCCATCGGCCGCTCGCCGCGCTGGAACATCATCGGCCAACTGGGGACCCTGGCTGCCTTCCTGATTTCCTCGTACTACACCATCGTCGCGGGCTGGGTGATGGCCTACACGTGGAAGTGCGGCACCGGAGTGCTCGCCGGCCTCTCGCGGTCGGAACTGCAGGCGGAGTGGCGGCATTTTCTTGCCGATCCATGGCAGCTGATGGGCTGGCAAGTCGCTTTCATCGGTGCGGTGACCGTCATTTCCGCGCGCGGCCTCGGACCCGGCATCGAACTCGCCAGCAGGATCCGTGCGCCGGTGTTGCTGGCACTGCTGCTGACCCTGGATCTGTATTCGCTGGCCACCGGCGACGTGGCACAGACCGTTCGCTTCGTCTTCGCACCGCACTGGCAGACCTTGTCCGCCGCCGTCGTCCTGGCGGCGATCGGCCAGGCGTTCTACGCGACCGGTGTGGGCATGGGGATGATGCTCGCCTACGGATCTTACATGCCGCGTCGCGCGCCTCTGGTGCGCCCGGCACTGCTGGTCAGCGGTTCGATCCTGCTCGTCTCGCTGCTGGCAACCATACTGGTGTTCCCCCTCGTGTTCCGCTTCCAGATGGACCCGGCGGCCGGCCCCGCATTGGTGTTCGATGTGTTGCCGGCCGCGTTCGCCCGCATGCCGGCCGGCCGGCCGATCGGCACCGTATTCTTCTCGTTGCTCATCTTCGCGGCGCTCACGCCGTCCCTTGCCGGTTTCGAACCCGTCACGGCCGGGCTGCAGACGTTGGGACTGCGGCGTGCGATCGCCGCCTCGGCCACCGGTGTGATCGTGTGGCTCGCCGGGGTTGCCTCCGTTTTTTCATTCAACCGGTTTGCCGATTGGCACCCGCTCGAACGCCTGCCCATCTTCGCGGGAAAATCCGTTTTCGAAGTGGTGGACTTCGTCTCGGGCAACCTGTTGCTGCCGGTCGGCGCGATGCTGACCTGCTCGTTCGTCGGCTGGCGCCTGAATCGGTCACAGTTCGCCGTGGAACTGTCCGGCAACCCGGCGCTCGTCGTGAGCTCGTGTCGCATCCTCCTGCGCTACGTCTGTCCTGCTGCCATTGCCGCGGTGCTGCTGGTTGCGTTGCTGCGAGGACACGGCTGATGGTGCTAGCGGCTGATGGCGGTCGCGGCCGACCATCTCAGTTTTGCAACATCCGTCGAATGCGCTGCGACAGGGCGTCCATCGCGAACGGCTTGGTGACGACTTCCATCCCCGGCTCGAGATTTCCATTGCCGATCACGGAACTCTCCGCATAGCCCGTGATGAAGAGCACCTTCAACGACGGTCTGAGCACGCGGGCCGCGTCGGCAATCTGCCGGCCGTTCATGCCGCCGGGCAGGCCCACGTCGGTGATCAGAAGGTCGATCCGGGCATTCGAGCGCAACAGCTCGAGACTCGACGGACCATCGGTGGCTTCGACGGCCACGTACCCGCAATCCACCAAGATTTCCACGACGATCAGCCGGATCGTCGGCTCGTCGTCGACGACGAGGACCACCTGCCCGGCGCCGTGCTTGTCCAGGCCCTGCGGCGCCTCGATGCCGACCGTCGCGTCGGGGGCCTGGTAGTCTCGCGGAAAATAGAGGCACAGCGAGGTGCCCATGCCCACCTCGGAACGGATACTTACCTGTCCGCCCGATTGCCTCACGAAGCCATAGATCATCGACAACCCGAGGCCCGTTCCCTGACCCAGCGGTTTGGTCGTGAAAAATGGGTCGAAGGCGCGCCGCATGACCTCGGCGGTCATCCCCGATCCCGTGTCGGTGACGGACAGCGACACGTACTGTCCCGGCGTGATGTCCAGTTCGGCCGCGCTTCGTGCATCGAAGGTGTCGTTGGCCGATTCGATCGTGATCCGGCCGCCATCGGGCATGGCATCACGCGCGTTGATACACAGGTTCAACAGCGCATTTTCGAGCTGATTCGAATCGACGAGCGTCGGCCACAGATCTTTCGCACCGACGACTTCGATGTCGATCTGAGGCCCCACCGTGCGTCTGATCAAATCCACCATGTCGCGAACGAGGTCGTTGACATCGGTGGACTTCGGATCGAGCGTCTGGCGGCGCGAGAAGGCCAGCAGTCGGTGCGTCAATGCGGCCGCCCGGCGGGCCGCGCCTTGTGCCGCAACGACGTAGCGAT
Organism: uncultured Steroidobacteraceae bacterium; assembly: GCA_964657955.1. Lineage (GTDB taxonomy): Bacteria > Pseudomonadota > Gammaproteobacteria > Steroidobacterales > Steroidobacteraceae > Bog-1198. The sequence goes on along the minus strand of CAZZWZ010000004.1, from coordinate 22,767 downwards.
CGATCGACGTCACGTTGCCCTGTGAAACTCGATTCTGCAGGAGTTCGAGACTGCCGGTGATCCCGGCCAGCAGATTGTTGAAATCGTGCGCCAGACCTCCGGTCAACTGACCGACCGCCTCCATTTTCTGCGACTGGCGCAATTGCTCCTCCAACAGTCGCTGCTTGGTCATGTCGATCCCGATGCCGGTGCGGCGCACCGCACGTCCCGACTCATCGAAATACGTGTGCCCGCGGGAAAGAACCCAGTGCACGGATCCGTCGGAATGCCGCAGGCGATACTCGAGTTCGAGCTGTCCCGGATTCAAGAGTCCTCCCGCCATGGTGGCCGCCAGAGCCTCGCGGTCGGCCGGATGCACGTTTTGCAGAAATCCAGCGGTTGTCAGGCCTGCCTCCCCCTGGCCCGGATCGAGGTCGTAGAGCTTGGCGATGGCGCCATCATAAAAAAACCGGTCTGCGATGGCATCGTACGTCCAGACGCCCACGCCGCCCACGGCAGTCAGCGCCAGCCGGGCAAAATCTTGCGAGTCGTTCAACGCCTGGGCCGTGAGTTCGAGCTGGTTCGTGCGAAGCCTTACCTCCTCGGCGAGTTGCGCTGCCGCGGCACGGTGGCTGTCCTCGTCGCGAATACGCGCAATGTGGACCCGTAGTCGATTGGCAATGGTTCGGACGAACTCGACCTCCGAACGATCCCAAACCCGGTGCTCCACGGCAAGCACCGCGAACAGGTGAGCGAGCCTGCCTGCATCCAGGAGCGGTATGGTGATCGCCGAGCGTGCTCCGAGCGCGGACCATGCCTGGATTACCGAATCCGTTCCTGGATTGGTCGCCATGTCGTCCTGGGCAGCGTCTTCCGCGCGGGACAGGGCGTCGAGGTGAGCGCCGACGTCGACGGTGGAGTGCCCGGGCAGCAGGACCGGGATCTTCGGCGCGTTCCATACACGGTCAAAATCCACCGTGTTGCCGTCCGGCTGCAGCGTTCCGAAGCCCACGGCGTCACTGTTCAACGTCTGGCCGACGATCTTGGCCGCAAGCTTCGAAATGCCGTCGACGTCCGCGAGGTCCCGGGCTTGATCGTCGAACAGCGCCAACGTGCGTCCCAGATGCCAGTTCCGCAACTCGGTCTGCTGCAGGGCCTGTTTTGCCGCCGCAAGCTCCGCCTCGGATCGGAGCTGCTTGCTGATGTCGCGCGCCCGGTGGAACGCGCCGATGATGGTTCCCGAATCGTCCCGGAGCGGTGCGTACGATATGGACCAGAAAGGCTTGGACAGGTCAGGATTCCCGAATTCCTCCACGACCTCGAAGACCTCCCCGGCCAACGCCCGGGCCATGAATCCGCGGATGATGGATCCCTGTTCCGGGAGGAAAAGGTCGGGAAATATCTCGCCTATCTGAACGCGGTGCGCATAAATACCGAAGAATTGGTCACTGTGGGCGATATTGAAGGCGGTGATGCGGAACTCATGGTCGAAGGCACAGATGGGTGACGGCTCGGCGTCGACGATACGCTTCCAAGCGCCTCCGAGAGCAGGATCCAATTCGCCGGGCGGCGGTATTTTTCCCATTTGACTCTTTTGATCGATTTCCCTGCAACGCACCGACCCGTACGCACGCCTGACCCGTCGGGCGGGGGCGTGTTTCCTGCGGAGCGGCGCGCATGTGCAGCGTTACCCGGCGAGTTTAAGGCATCGCTCGGATGGCTACCAAATCGATGCGGCAGGGCGGCAGACGGCACGGCCGGCGGCGATCGGCACTACAGCGGCGTCCCTCAGCGCGGTGCCAGATGCGGCCGTAGCGCTTGCGTGATGCGGTCCGCTGCGGCGCGGGTGGCGCGTGCCACGTCCTCCGGGTCGTGATTCTGTCCGACGATACGAATGAACGATACGATGATGTTGGCGGCACACCCAATGCTGGTCGCCGCCCAGACGGGTGCGCAGATGTCGAGTACCCCCTCCACCGTCACGCTCTGACGGATGAGCCACCCAACCTTGCGCGCGCGGTCCGAGTCTGCAATGAACGACTCGAGGTCCGCGTCGGGGGGTGCCGTGGCGCGCAACTGCTCCAACCATGCGAGTTGCCGCTCCGGCGTCTGGAAGCCGAACAGCACGCGGCCGGATGCCGACAATACGATGGGTCGGTGGTAGCCGAGATGCACGGACAAGCCGAACGACTCGACCGAGTCGACGCCGGCGATGAATACGATCTGGTCTCCGGACGGCACGACCAAGCGAACCGATTGGCCGAGTTGATCGGACAGCAGCCGCATCTCCGGCAGCGCAGCGCTCGTCAAATTCGAGATGGGCGCCTTGCGCATCCCCAGGATGAACAGCTTGTTCGTGACGGTGTAACCATCGCCGTTGCTCTCGCGCCCGATGTAACCATGTGCCTGGAGCACCTGGATCATGCGGTAAATCTCGTTCCTCGACCGCCCGGCCGCGCGGGCGATGTCCTCGGTCTTCATGGGGGTGGGCGACGCCGACACGATTTCCAGAATGGCCAGACCCTTTTCCAAGGCCGGTGCGTTGTAGCGGGCATCGTTCGCATCGGAACGTGCGGCCGCGATCCTTCTCGAGGATTTTTCCGCGGCGGATTCCCCGGGCGCGGTGCGCTTTTTTCTCTTGGTGGCCATAGGCAAGAACCGACGAGGATGCCCTCATTGAGTGATTTCCACGTCAGTTGGCCCGCGATGGATGTTGACGGTTTCATCACAGAAGCATCAGCCGACTTCCCCATTCGATGGTATCACCGGGACCCGGAGCGCTCTTGAACTATTTTAGAATTCATTCTTGAACAGCTAATTCACCAGCACATATACTGGAATGAATGCTCTGGTACCTGCCGATATCCGCTCGCGCGAACCCACCGAGGAAACGATGAAAATAACCGACGTAGAATGTTTCGTGTTGCTGGTGCCGGATTACGACGTGGCAGCGTGCAGCTCGGCCCAGGACAACCTCGTGGTCAAGATACACACCGATTCCGGTCATTTCGGTATCGGCGAGACCGATACGAACCCATGGGTGGCGCGCGCAATGATCGAGGCGCGCGGTACGCACATCATGGGGCTGGGTTTGAAGGAGACCTTGATGGGCGCGGATCCCACGGACGTCGAAGGTCTCTGGGAGCGAATGTACGCCGGTTCGCTCATGACCGGCCGTCGCGGTCTCGGCATCTGTGCGATCGGCGCTCTCGACATGGCGCTGTGGGATTTGCGCGGCAAAATCGCGGGCGAACCGGTGTGGAAACTTCTCGGCGGTGCGGTTCAACAACATGCGACGCCCTACGCCTCGATCTTGCCGGGCGGCACCGATTTGACCAGTTACACCGACAGCTTGGTCGCGCGTACAGTGGCTGCGCGCGACCTCGGCTTTCTCGCGGCCAAGCTCGAAATCTGCATCCAGGGACCCTACGCTCACAACGGCCTGCAGATCCGCGACGATCGAAAAATTGCGCAGATCGTGCGTGCGTGCCGCGCCGCCGTCGGGCCGGAGATGACCCTGATGGTCGATGTGGTCTACTGTTGGGGGGACTGGAAGACCGCGTTGCGCGCCATCGACATGTTCGCCGACCAGGATATCTACTTCGTCGAGACGCCATTGCCCAGCGACGATCTCGACGGCTATCGGAAGTTGTGCCGCGCCTCTCCGCTGCGAATTGCGGCGGGCGAATGGCTCAACACCCGTTTCGAGTTCCGCGATTACCTAGACAGGGATGCGCTCGACGTGGTCCAGCCTGACGTGGGACGTGTTGGAGGGCTCACCGAGGCGAGACGGGTTGCTCAAGCCGCGCGCGACAAGGGCGTTCTGGTCGTGCCGCATTGCTGGAAATCCGCCATCGGCATCGCCGCCTCGGTGCATCTGGCGATCGTATCCGCCACGTGCACGCACGTCGAATTTCTACCGGCACCGCTCGCCGACTCGGACCTTCGCAGGACATTGGTGAGCAATGAATTGGACGTCGTCGACGGTGTGATCCCCTTGCCGACGCGTCCGGGGCTCGGGATCGAGCTGAACGAGGCCGCACTCAAGAAATTCAGGGTCGACGAGTGACCGTTGACCGCGGAACCATCCGGGCTTCCTTGATCGTCGACGCAAAAGCCACCTTGGGCGAATCGGCGTGCTGGGCCGCGGTCTCCGGTACCGTTCATTGGATCGATCAGACGGTGCCGGCCCTGCACCGCTTCGAGCACGGCAGCCGCCAGCACGCGGTGATACCACTGGCGATCGAGCCCGTGGTCGGCATGATTGCAGCCACGACGTCGGTCGACGTGTTCGCGGTGGCCCACGCCCGGGGCATCGGCTTGCTGGACCTCAACGACCATCGTCTGACCCCGCTCGCCGATCCTGAATTCCGCCGGCAGGACATTGCCTACAACGACGCGAAAGTCGATCCTTTGGGCCGCCTGTGGGTGGGGACATGCGACGCGCGCGAGACGGAGCCCCGGGGCTGCTTGTGGCTGCTGGAAAATAACTGTCGTCCGCGGTTGATCGAGACCGGGATGGCGGTGGTGAACGGCCCCGCGTTCACACCGGACGGACGCACCATGTACGTTTGCGACTCTGCGGCAGGGCGCATCATGGCCTATGACATCGAGGGGTCGGCCGCTCACAGCCGCCGCATCTTCGCTGAGATGACCGTCGCGGAGGGCTTGCCGGACGGCGTCACGGTCGACAGCGAAGCATGTTTATGGTGCGCCCATTGGGACGGCGGCAGAGTCACGCGGTTCTCGCCGGCCGGCAAGCGCCTGCTGACGGTGCCGATTCCCGCACCGCGCGTCACCAGCGTGGCTTTCGGCGGGCCGGGGCTTGCCACACTGTTCGTCACGACGGCACGTCAAGGCCTGTCTGCGGATGCGCTCGAGCAATTTCCCGCTTCCGGCGGCCTGTTTGCGATCGAGACCGGCATCTGCGGGATCGCGGCAACGCCGTTGCCGCTCCCGTTCCGCTGCGCCTGATCCTTGAATCGGCGCCATGCACGATGTTCGATCGAGGACAGACCGCGTACGCACAGATACTGTGCGCAGGTAAATTTGTCATTCATGAATGTTAATTTTTCTGGGCCTTTTGTTGACCCGTAAACGGCACGTTCATATACTCATTTTGGTGTCTTGTAATGTCGCCGCAAGGGCCGGCGGTATGCGTCGTGCTGCGGGCGGAGCCCGTCCTGAACAGCGCACCGACGTTCCGCAGAGAACAAACGACCGGAGGGATGTATGCCGAGCCAGTTGACCAGGATGTCTGCACACGCATGGATGATGATGGGTGCCTGCGCGGTCGGCGACGCCATGGCCCAACAAGCGCCCGTGCCGACCGGACTCGATGGCTTGGAGAGCCTCGCACCGGTGATCGTCACGGCGCAGCGGCGGGCCGAAAATCTGCAAGAAGTTCCCATGTCCATCACGGCGATCACCGGTGCGACCTTGCAGCAGGCGCACCTCACCACCGCCGCGGATTTGGTGAGTCTCGTACCCAATCTGGCGGTGCAGCTCTCCACCGGGGACAACGTACCCATATTCACGCTGCGCGGCATTTCGCTCAACGATTACAGTTTCAATCAGAACGCCCCGGTGGCGATCTACCTCAATGACGTCTACAAAGGAAACCCGGCGATCTTCGGCATTTCCATCTATGACATCGACCACGTCGAAGTGCTGCGCGGACCTCAGGGCACGCTGTTCGGCAAGAACACCACGGGCGGTGCCGTCAGTTTCACCACGCATCAGCCAGAAATCGGCGCCGACGATGGCTACCAGACCATAGGGCTCGGCAACTACCGCAGGTTCGATGCGCAGGGTGCTGCCGGCATTCCGATCAACGACAGTCTGGCGGCGCGGTTCGCTTACACCACTTCTCGTGCGGACGGCTGGTTCCGTTCCAGGACCCCCGGCATCGAGGACAAGAACGGAATCCAGAACTATTCCGTGCGTGCGGCATTGAAATACGTCGCCAGTGACGTGCTCCAATTCACGCTCACGGGGCAATACGGCTATTCGAACCCGACGAATTACGGCATCTACGGGCAACCGATCAGTCCCGGAATCGGGGGACCGCCCTATTCCGGCTACAATTACCTCGAGCCCAACGGCACCGTGGTGGTGTTTCCGAGCAATATCGCCCCGGACCCGCGAACCGGACTGGGTCCGCGCCAGCTCACCGAGTCGATTCCCGACCATCGCGACGACGGCGCGAGTTCCATCACGTTGAAGGCGATCTGGGACGTGACGCCGGCGCTGCAACTCACCTCGATCAGTTCGTGGGACTATGGAACCATTTATGATCCGGAAGACAGCTCCGGGAGCAAGGTCCAGAACACCATCAGCATCTACCGGGATCGCGACCGCCAGATCACGCAGGATCTTCATCTGGTGAGCAATTTCAACGGGCCGCTGAACTTCACCGTGGGGCTGTACTTCGACCGCGAAACCTTGTTCAACTCCAACAATCTCGGCAGCTATCTGGACATCGACTACAACCGCGACGGCGTGGTGAATTACAAGGATTGCCAGCAAAGCCTCGCTGCGAATCAACAGAATCCGGCCATCACGGTCATCGGCTGCTTTTTCGACAACAGTTTCAACCAGACCAAGGACAGTTACGCCGCCTACGCCGACGGCACCTACAACCTCACCGAAAGTCTGAAATTGCACCTCGGAATTCGCGAAACCTTCGACGACGGTCGACTCTCGAACTTCAAGTCGGTGGCGACCGGCGTCGACGGCGTCCAGATCCAAAACATCATCCCGGGCAGTCCCAATCTGGACGCCACGTTGGAGAACCGCTTCAAGCTGAACAAAGCCACCGGTCGGGTGGGTGTCGACTACGCCGTCGCCCCCGACATCACGGCTTACGCCAGTTACAATACGGGGTATCGCGGCGCAGCCTTCAATGCTCAGGCTTTCTTCCAGCCGGCCGAAGCCAACATTGCGAAGCCGGAGCAGGTGACCGCCTACGAAGTGGGCCTGAAATCCCAGTTCTTCGACCGGAGACTCACGGTCAACAGCGCGGCCTTTCTCTACGACTACCTGAACCAGCAGGTTCTCGAGGTCAATCCGATCACCGCCGCGCAGACGCTGAACGGCATCCATCGATCGAGAATCAAGGGCTGGGAATCCGAAGCGACGGCCGTCATCACGCCCACGTTGCGCGCCAACCTCGGCATCGGCTTCGTGGACGCCAGGGTCACCGAGGCCATTTACACCGGAGTCGACATCGCCGGCAACACCCTGATCGCGGCACCCAAATGGACCGGTACAGCCGGGTTGGACTGGCGAGCCCTGCGCGGCCGGTTGGGCGAGGTCACCGTGCACTTTGACGCCCAGTACGCAAGCTCGCAGAATTTTTCCGCTCTTAACTTTCCGACAACCGTACAAGGAGGGTACGGGTTGTTGAACGCCAATCTGGCATGGACGAATGCCGATGGGCGCTGGAACGTAACTCTGTGGGGCCGCAACCTCACCGACAAGCTCTACGCCGCCTCCATTGGCGACTTGACGGGTGGATTCAATGAGATCGTGAGCGAGTGGGGGCCGCCGCGCACCTACGGCGTCTCATTCACGCGGAAATTCCACGGTGCGCTGTGACCAAGACCGTCGGTCGCTTCCCCGCCGCCGCGGTACCCGGCCGCTCATGAACCGCGCCGACATCTTCGAGCGGTGCGGCCGCCGGCGTCGGTGCGATTGCCGGCCACGGTGCGACCGGCGGCGGCGCAACCTAACGCCCATGGGTTAGCCAGCCTGCCGGCGAAAGCATGCTCGAATCCAAGTCGCGACCCCACCGCGTCGCAATCATCGGCGAGGCGTTGATCGAGCTGCATGGTTCGCTGTTCGGCGCCATGCAGCAGTCATACGGGGGCGACAGCCTGAATTGTGCGTTCTACCTGTCCAGAATCCTGCGCAGCGCAGCCGAAGTTCGTTACGTGAGCGTGCTGGGGACGGATGAAATCAGCAACGGTATGCTTGAGCGTTGGCGCGCGGCGGGGCTAGAGACGGATTGCGTGATGCGCGACGCCAAGCGACTGCCGGGACTGTATGTCATCCAAACCGACGGCGACGGCGAACGGCGCTTCTTTTACTGGAGACAGGAGTCGGCCGCCCGGTATCTCCTGCAGCACCCCGACTTTGCCTCGGTGGCGTTGAAACTGGCGGAGGTCGATCTGATCCTCCTCACGGGTATCAGTCTGGCGGTACTGCCCAGGGCCGATCGGCTTGTCATGATCGATATGCTCCTGCAACTGGCGCGCCGCGGCATCCTGATTGCCTTCGATACCAATTTTCGCGCTGCGCTCTGGCCCGACATCGCGGACGCCCGCTCCTTGCTGCGGGATTTGTTGCCGGCGGTACGCATTGCGTTGACCAGTTCGGAGGACGAACACTCGTTGTGGGGCAGCGACGATCCAAAGGCCGCCATCGAACGGATGCGGGCCGCGGGAGTTGAATGGGTGGTGGTCAAGCGGGGCGCCCACGGCGTGACGTTCAACCGGGGAGACCGGGTTTACTCTCTCCCGTCGATTCCGTCGCAGGCGGCGCTCGATACGACGGCGGCGGGAGACTCGTTTGACGCAGCGTACCTGGCTGGTATGTTGAATGGCCTGCCCACCGAAAGATGTTGTGGCATGGGGAACGCGATGGCATCGCTCGTCGTCCGGCACCGGGGCGCGATCATCCCGTGGGAGGCGATCCCGACGTTGGCGGCACTGCGGGACCTGGCCGGGTTCGATGCCGGGCCGGCGGACCGGATGGATTTTTGAACAAACTGCAACGGGAGGAGCATGCCGTGAAAGCGACCGATGGCAGCGGGCCGGCGGAGAAACCCTTGCGCGATCGACGTGCCGTCGTCACCGGGGGCGCCAGGGGCATCGGCCTGGCGATCGCGCGACGCCTGCTGGAACATGGAGCGCGTGTGTTGATCGTGGATTGCGATCGATCCGAGCTGTCGGCCGCCGAAGCGGCGCTGGCCGAATTCGGCACCGGGCGGATCGCGGCGTTCTGCGGTGACATCGGCAGCGAGAGCGCGGTGTTGGCGTTGGCGGACGCCGTCGATCTGCGCTTCGACGGAACGGACATCCTGGTGAACAACGCCGCGATACTCGATTGCACGCCCCTCGAGGAATTGTCGCGGGAAACGCTTACGCGCGTGTTCGACGTGAACCTCTTCGGAGCCATCGCCTGCATCCGTGCGTTACTGCCCGCGTTGAAGCGCAGCAGATATCCCCGCATCGTGAACATCTCTTCGGTCAACGGTCTCAGAGGAACGGCCGACTCGGTGGCGTACAACGCCTCCAAGGCGGCGTTGATAGGATTGACGCAATCGATGACCATCGATCTGGCGCCCTTCGGCGTCTCGGTGAATGCCGTGGCGCCGGGTTTCGTCGATACGCGCATGTCGAAACTTCCCGACGGCTCGTCGGAATACGACACGGATTGGTTCAAACAGGTTTATCTGAAATACGGACGGTTGCCCATGCGCCGGCCCGCCACCCCGGTCGACATTGCAGGACCCGTCGCGTTCCTGTGTTCCGACGATGCGCGATATATCAACGGTCAGGTCATCGTGGTGGACGGCGGCGTCACCGCCTGCCTCTGAATCCCGATCATTGTGGCACTGCTTGATTCGAATCGCCTGAGACGAGGCGCCATCGGCCCCGTCGGTCTGGCAGCGCTGGCGGTGGGCATATTGTCGCCGGCCATCGGGCTTTTCGCGCTTTGGCCGCCCATCGAGGCGCTCGCGGGACCCATCGCGCCGGTGGTTTACCTGTGCGCCATGCTGATCACGCTGCCCACTGCGCTGTCGTATGCGAGTCTCAATGCGCAAGCTCCGTCCGCGGGCGCCGGTTTGACATGGCTCTGGAGATCGTGGTCTCCGGCGGCCGGTTATCTGTTGGGCTTGATCATGGTGACCTATCTCGTCATGGGGACCATCATCCAGCCGTTGCTGTTCGGACTGTTTGCCATGGATCTGGCTGGGTTCTTCGGGCTGCAGCTGCACGGGCTTATACCGTGGACGATTGCGATCGCGGCGGCCACGGTACCGGTGATCTGGTCGACCCGCCGCGGCATGGAGAAGTCGGTCCGCACCACGGTGACGCTGATGATCGTGGAAAGCCTGGTCGTGGTCGCCCTCTCCCTCACAATCTTGCTCGTCAAGGCGGCCGTGCCGGGGGCGCTCAATGCCGGTCCCATCCATCCCGCCAACGGTACCGGCGGCTTGGCGGGTTTCTGGAGCGCCATGGTCATCGGAGTGCTGGGATTTGCCGGATTCGACGTGGTATCGACGGCCGCCGAAGAGGCGCGATCCCCGCGGACGCAGATCCCCCTCGCGATGCTGCTGACCGTCCTGGGCACGGGGATGTTCTGGATCTTGAATTCCTGGGTTTACACCTTGTCGACCTCCACCGCGGCGGTCGTGTCCTACACCAACCAGGGTGCCACGGCCGTCACCCCCATCGCACGCGAGTTCTGGGGTCGAGGGTCCATCCTCATCATCTTCACGGCATTCTCCGGGCTCACGGCCGTCTACATCTCCAGCATCATCGCGACGTCGCGTCTGATCTTCGCGCTTGCGAGGCATGGCCTGCTGCCGCGCCCCTTTGCAAGACTCGCGCCGGACTACCAGGTACCGGCCAACGCGATGCACGCCGTCTTCGCGTTCACCATCGGAGCCTGCGTGGTTTCGATCGCGATTCTGCACGACGGGGTCAGTGCCTTCCTCTGGTGGTCGAACGCGCAGGTCTTCTTCCTCACGCTGACGTTCGGTGGCGTCAACGTGGCAAACATCCTGTTCTTCATCCGCATCGCGCCCGCCCGATTCCACTGGGCCAGAAATGGGCTGATCCCGGTCACCGGGCTCGCCGTCAACGGCTACGTTTGCTACGAGGCCTTCTTCAAATCGCTCTGGGTGGAAAACGCGTCCAGCGGACGCAGCGTGGTCGCCGTGTGCCTGGGCATCCTCGCCGCGTTCGTGATCCTCGTTACCGCAACTCGCGCATTCGCCCCAGCGCGCCTGCGGGGCGCACCGCCGTTATCGGCCGATCACGGCAGCGAGCCATGAGCGCCGCGTTCGCTCTCGTCCGATCGAAGGGATGCCCGACTACAGCGGCGCACGAATCCCGACGTTGAACTTGCGGCCGTCGAGCGGCGCCCAGACCTCCGTGATGGGATTGCCGCCCCAACCCGGCGATGGCCGGATCAGCGGATCGAACCGCGTCTGACGCACGTTGGTCAGGTTGATCGCATTCAGGAAGATCGAGATGCGGCCCACGCGAAGCTCGCCCAGTGCGTTGAGCTCGAAGTAGGGCTCGCTCACGCGGCGATAGGGATCATCTTCGAGAGCCTGGCGTCCGGTGTAGCCCACCTCGAGACCCAGGCGGCCACGGCTCTCGTCCTCGACGATGGCGCCCAGTTCGCCGGTGTGACGCGGCACGAGAGGCACCTGCCGGCGCACGCCGGAAACCACCTCCTCGGTGGCGTCGATGGTGCTCCACGAACCGATGACCTGCAGCGGTCCGGTCTCGTAGTGGACGAGCACTTCGGCGCCAGGCGCGCGGCGCGTCCCGGGCGCATTGAACAGGCGTAGTGTCTCGCCGGCTGCATCCTGCACCGCCAGCGCATCGCGCAGCGCGGAATCGAAAACGCTCACGTTCACATCCCACCCTTCATCGGCCCATTTGGCGTCGAGCGACTCGGTGACGGCGCGTTCCGCATGCCGTCCTCGAAGCGGCAGCAAGGAGCCGAGTCCGGTGGCTTCGACTTCGTCGAC
>CAZZWZ010000004.1:5589-11005 GCA_964657955.1 uncultured Steroidobacteraceae bacterium | reverse complement strand
ATCCGGCGCCCACCGAGGCGCGCAAGCTCCATTGGCTGCCCGGCTGCCGGACCAACGCCGAGAGGCGGGGACTGAAGAACGTGCCGTAGGCGTCGTTCGAATCCACGCGGGCGCTGCCCGCGAGCCGCATCCAGGGCGTCGGCGAGAACTCGTCCTGGGCGAACAGTCCGGGCACGTGGTATGCATGCCCCACGCCCGGCACCGCGCCTGCCGACAAACCGTCGTATTGAAACGCCAGCCCGAGCACCCAGGCGTGTGCACGGGCCGACCCGCTCAGCGCCTCCTCCGCGAGCACCGCGGTCTGCGCCGAGGCGACGCGTTGCATGCCGAAGAGACGATCCTGCCGGGTCGAGGTCACCGAAATACGACCGTCCAGCCCCACACCATCCACGAGCGCCCAATGACTGACCGCGCCGCCGTCCAGGTGCTGCGTATGCAATGCCTCGGCAAAGGAAGCGCCCCCCGGCGCCGTGCCCGGCAGTGCCGCACCGAGCGTGCCGCCCTGTCGAACCTCATCCGTCAAACCCACCGTGAAGAACAGCGATCGATCGGCACCGGCATTCCACCAGGCACGGGGACGCAGCGTGTAGCGACGGTACCCGGGAATGTCGGCCCATCCCTCGTCGCTCACCGCCTCACGCGATTGATCGTGCGCGCCGGCCGTGAGGGTTCCGCTCCACCCGGCGGCGCCCGTTTCGCCCCCACCCGCGCCCGCGCCTCCGCTGAAAAATCCTTCGAGATCGCGACCACCCCTGGAACTCACATTCGCCAGCACGGAAGAATCCGCCCCCGCGGTCTGCGACACCAGATTCAAGACGCCGCCGAGCGCCGCGCCGCCGTACAGGGCCGACACCGCACCCTTGATCACCTCCACGCGCGCCAAATCGAGGGGCGGGGTTTGCAGCAAACCAAAGCTGTCGGTCTCCGCCCCCAGCGACGGCAATCCATCCGTCAGCACCAACGTGTTGCGCGTGGGCATGCCGCGCAGTTGCAGCCCCGCGCCGCCCAGGCCGGAGGCGGTGGACTGCAGGCGCACGCCGGGCAGCTCATTCAGAAGGGATGACAAGTTTCCCGGCTGGACGGTCAGATTCTCCTTGATCTCTTCGGCGGGGACCGCCTCGATCCGCAGCGGCTCGTCGCGAATCAATCCCGGTGTACGGGTCGCGGTGACGACGATGTTGTCGAGCGCGGATTCGTCATCTTCCCCCCATCCCCGTACCGGCGAGGTGAGCAGCCACAACAGGGCGCCCGCGCGCGCGCCGGGGGAACGGCAAAACAAACGGTTCACCGTCATCGCCGAATCCTACGACGTCTGTCGTAGGTAAGCAAATCATCGGGAGGCTCAGAAGCTCAAGCGCACTCCGCCATACGCTGCGATGGGCATGCCCGGCACGGCGGTGCGGGGATCGGACACGCCGCCGGGGATGTTGGGCCACGGGACGTCGCCGATGGGACCGAAGGATCCATACGTGTCGAAGCGTTTGTTCAGCGCGTTGTTCACGACGACGAAGACGGTCAGATGGTCGACGGGTCGATAGGCCGCATTGAGGTTGAGCAACCCGTAGCCACCCACGGGTGCATTCAGGTTGGACTCGTCGCCGAAGCGGACCACGTTGCTCTGGATCGTCGCCTCGCAGCCCACGCTGAATGCGGGCGTGATCGCGTAGTCCAGCAGCAGATTGGCGCGATGGCGTGGAATGCCGGGAATCCGGTCGCCGGGGGTCACCTGAATCTGTCCGTTCGCATCCGCCGCCGGATTGCTGCCGCTGTTGAGGTCCAGGGGACTGCGAAAGGTCGCGTCCGTGTACGCATAGCCCAGCCTGGCGTTGAACTGTCCGGACGCGACATGAAGGCCCGCTTCGATGCCCTGGCGGCGTGTCTTGCCCGCATTGGTGTAGAAGGCCAGATTGGGATTGTCGACGCTGGATTCATAGATGATGTCATCCGTATTCCGGGTGCGATACGCATCCACGTTCCAATCGAGCATGGCGCCCGCCGACCCTTCCTGCTTGCCGCGAACGCCCAGCTCTAAGGTGCGCGCGACCACCTGGTGCAGATCCGGATCACCGACGAAGAAATTGAGCAGGCTGCACGGGGTGGCGGCGCTGGCGCAGGACAGCTCCTGCGGCGTCGGCGCGCGATTGGTCTCCGAGTAGCTCCCGAAGATCTGCAGCGCCGGCGACACCCGATAGTTCAGTCCCACGTTCGGATTGAACCGACGATAGGTGTGTCGACCATTCACGGGGCCGCCGAGCTCATCGGTCAGATCGATCTGTGCATCGGTGTAGCGGCCGCTGACCGTGAGATCGACATCGGGAAGGACCGACAGCACATCGGAGAGGAAGACCCCGTAGAAGCGCGACAGGTTGCGCACCCGCACCGGGTTCACGCCCACGTCGGGCTGGTCCTGGACGACGGCGGGCGCCAGGAATTCACGCGAATACGGATCGAAGCCGCCGAGTTCTTGAACGCCGGAGAACAGCGTGTCCCCGCCGTCAAACGTCACGCCCGCCACGCCCCGGTTGTCGAGACCGCCGATGAGTCGTTGATCCGTCACCTGCACGGCGGCACCGTACGCATGGTCCTGCAATTGTTGGATGCTCAATCCGGAATACTGGGCGCCTTGCAGGAAATCCGGCACGGGCCGGGCGTTGAACGTCGTCACCACGCTGCCGTCGTCGTTGCACAGGAGGCCGGTGCCGTCGTTGCAGTTGGCCACCTGGGCGGTGATGCCGTTCGGGATGTACTGGCGCAGGCTCTGAAAGTAACCGACGCTCTGCAACGATGTCGCATCGCTGAGCTTGAACTTGCCGTTCAGATTGATCGCGACGTACTTGTTGTCGACGAAATTCGGCGCCGTGAATATGTTGGCAATGTCCGCGGCGAGCGCCTGGATGGGCGCCGCCCCGGGATTCCCCAGCCGGTCGTGCGCGGCGGTGATGCCGAGGTGCAGTTCGCCGGGCCCGCCGCGCCAGCCGAGGTCGGCGTAGAGACGGTACAGATCGGACGCGCCGGTCTCACGAAAACCGTTGTCGTGCGTGGCGTCCGCGGCCAGGTAGACCGCGAAGTCGCCCATCTTGCGGGACACTTCCAGAATCCCCGAGCGGCGCCCGTACGACCCACCATAGCCGGTGACGCTTTCGCCCTCGTCGGAGAAGCCGTTCTTGAGCTCGACGTTGACCGAACCGCCCAGCGCATTGAGGCCGAAAACCGGATTCGCCGACTCGATGCTCACGCGCCGGATCGCCGCCGGCGGGATCAAATCCCAATTGACGGTGTCGCCGAAGGCATCGTTGAAGCGCGCGCCGTTCACGTACACCGCCAGACCCTCGGGTGTGCCGGCCACCGGCGAGGCGGTGAAGCCGCGAAACAGGATGTCCGGCTGGAAGGCATTGCCCTCCACGTCGTTGATGGTGGCCGAGGGCACGTTGGCCAGGATGGCGCCGGTCAGGCTCGGTATGCCCGTGCGGTTGACGTCCTGCGCATCCAGCACCTGGGTCACGGTGGCGATGCTGTCGCGGTCGACGTCGGCTCCCGGCACCGGCGTGCTCCCCACGATCACGATCTGATCCAGACCATCGGCCGCATCGTCACGGGAAAAAGCTCTGGGAACACCCTGGACGGCGAGGACCAGAATGACGAGAAAAATGGTGGATCGCATCGACCTTGGGCTCCGGAAAAAAACCAACGAGCACCCTAGCGGTCGCATGTTACAGATCGAGCGACTTGGCCGCGGCTATGATAGAAATACCGCATGGCGTCCTCCCCCCGCGGCCCGCGCGCCGAGCAACTGCAACCGCTGCTCGCCGCCGCGGCCCAAGCGCTCCGGGACGGACGGCCGGCGCAGGCTCTCGGGCCGCTGCGCGAAGCGGCCATGCTGCGACCGTCCGATGCCTCGATCCATCACGACCTCGGCCTGGCGTCGCTGGAAACCGGCGCCCTGCCCCAGGCCATCGCCGCGTTCCGGCGCGCGGTGTCGATCGCCCCACGGTATGCGGACGCGTACTTTCGCATGGGCGTCGCATTGGAAACCCTGGGCGATCGCGGTTCGGCCGTCGTCGCCTACCATCACGCCACCGAATTGCAGCCCGCGCTGGCCGAAGCCTGGTTTCGCGCCGGCGCCCTGGTGTACACCATGGGGCATCGGGACGAAGCCATCGGGTGTTTCCGCCGCGCGGCGGCGTCCGGATCGAAGACGAGATTCGACCGTCTCGGCGCGGCCCGGGCGCTGCTGATCGAGGATCGCACGGTCGAAGCCGAACGCCTGCTGCGGCGGATCCTGACGGCCGATTCCGCCGACGCCATGGCACAGGACCTGCTCGGCAATCTGCTCGCCGAGGCGGGACGCTTCGAGGAAGCCCGTGCGTGTTTCGCGCGGGCCATCCACCTCGCACCGCGGATGGCGGGCAGCTATTACGATCTCGTGCGCTGCCGGCCCATCGCACCGGGCGAGGACGACCTGGTGGCCCGCATGGAGGCCGCCCTGTCCACGCCGGGCCTGGACGCGGAGTCGCAACTTCGAGTGCACCTGGCCCTGGGCAAGGCGGCGGACGACCTCGGCCGTCATGCCGAGGCGATGGGACACTTCGACGCCGCCGACGCGCTGCGTCCGGCCTCCGCGGCATTCGACGGCGCGGCCGCCTCATCGAGCGATGCACCCCCGACTCGATCGCCCGCGCGCCTGCATCGGGCAACGGCGATCCCACGCCGATCCTGATCGTCGGCATGCCGCGATCGGGCACCACCCTCGTCGAGCAGATCCTCGCGAGCCATCGGTCGGTGGGCGGCGGCGGAGAGCTGAATTTCTGGAACGAGCGCGGGGCAGCGTGGCACCAGGGCGGCCCGTCGGCCATGCAGGCTTCGTTTCTACGGCAGGCGGCGGACGATTACCTGCGCGTGCTGCGCAGGATCGCGCCGCGGGCGCTTCGCGTCACGGACAAGATGCCGTTCAATTTTCTCTGGGCGGGGCTCATTCACCTGGCGTTGCCCCGCGCCGTGATCGTTCATTGTCGCCGAGCACCGCTCGACACCGCGTTGTCCATCCACCAGACGCTGTTTCATTCGACCCTGGCATTCCCGACCGGGGGCGCCAAGCTGGTCGCGTACTTTCGAAGTTACGAACGGCTGGCCCGGCACTGGCGCGAGGTGCTGCCGCCCGATCGGTACGTCGAAATTGCATACGAGGAGCTCACGCGCTCGCCCGAACCGGTGATCCGGCAACTCCTCGACCGCTGCGGTCTGGAGTGGGACGATGCTTGTCTGCGCCCCGAAGAGAACCCACGACCGGTCAAGACGCCCAGCAAGTGGCAGACCCGCCAGCCCATCAATCGTCGCTCGGTGGAGCGCTGGCGTCGTTACGAGCCCTGGCTGGGCCCGCTCCGTGCGCTGCTCGAGCCACCTGGCGTCGACCGGCCCC
>CAZZWZ010000004.1:0-5579 GCA_964657955.1 uncultured Steroidobacteraceae bacterium | reverse complement strand
TCGCCGCGGCGATGAGCCGCGCCCCGCGGCAGGCGACCAGCCCCGCGGCGTCGACCAACCCGGGTCGGCGTGAGGCCCGCCCGGCAGCGCGGCCGTCAATAACTCAGGGCGAGCAGCGAACTGACCAGGCGTTCGCCGCAGAACAGACCGAGCACGATGGCGGCCGACCAGACCATGACCAGACCGCCGGCCAGATTCAGATAATCAATTCCGCGGTCCGGGGGGCTTTCGGGCAGCGGCCGGAGCAGCCGCGCAATGCGCGCCGGCAACGCCTCGGGCCGGCCGATGAGCGTGGCCGCCGCGTCGATCCCGGTCTGAACGTTCCCGGTCTGAAAGCGCAGGGAACTCAAGACGGCTGCCGCGAGATCCGCTCCTTCGATGCCCGCCGCGCGCGCCTCGTCGTCGCGCGCACACTCCAAGGTCGCCAGCCAATCGGAGAAGCGGTGTTGCGCGGGTCTCCACGGCCACTGCAGATCGGTGACGAACTGAGCCAGCCAGATGCGCAGCGGATCACGATGCCGCACGTGGGTGCGCTCGTGGGCCAGTGCCGCCTGCATCGCGCGCTCGTCGAGCGTCCGCGCGAGCGCCGGTGCGACCACGATCTGGGGGCGCAGCAGACCCGACGTCACGATGGCGTAAGCGCGCGGCGAGCACCAAATCGACCACGCGGCACGGATCAAGGCGCGCCCGGTCACCACCGCAAAGGGAACGGCCGCCACGAAGATGAGCCAGCCGACGTGGTGCGGCACCGGGTCGGGCTGCGACAGCGCCCAGCCGCAGAGCCAGGCGGCGACGGTCAATGCCGGGGCGGTGGGCCACCACAGGGCGAGCCAATGATGGCGTTCGCGCTGACCCGACGCCGGGCCGCCATCGAGCCGTCCGGGCCAATGGGCGAACACCTGCAGCGCCAGGCCGCCCAGCAGAACGATCAGGGTTGCCAGCAGGGATTCACGCTCCACGCTTCGCTCTCCGATGTGCGGCGACCGCACGTTCGAGCTCGTCCAACAGTTCGGGGTCCACGGCCTCCACGGCATCCACCAGCGCCGCCACGGCAGCGTGCGGCGCCGGTCCGAGAAGCCGGCCCACGGCATCCTGCGCCCGCGCCCGCTCGACGCTCTCCCGCGCGGCTTTCGCGGTGTAGACGAACGCCTTGCCCTGCCGCTTGCGCTGGATCAATCCCTTGCCGCGCAGCCGGTCGATGACCTTGGCGATGGTGGTGTACACCACGCCGCCGGGCTGCTCGAACTGGGCATGCAGGTCGCGAACGGACGCGGTGCCGAGTTCCCACAGCTTGGTCAGGACGACGTACTCGAGTTCATCGGCAGGCAACACGAAGGCTTTCATCGCGGTATCTTATGCCATCCGTCGCGGCGGAGAAACACGCCGGTCGTGAAGGTTTTTCGGCGCGCGACGGGCGGCTCGATTGTCATGAGATTGTTATCCACGCGGCGTATATAGTCCTACGACCGATGTCGTACGGGTGCCTTTCCGCCCATGGCCGCCGACGCTCGGACGTTCGCTTACAACTCTTCAGGGAGATCGGAATATGTCTCGCAAGTCGTCTCGAAACCTCGCCCGTAAGAAGCGGTTGAGTCCGTTGGCCGGACTCCTGGCCCTGGGGGTCGTGGCACCCGCGTTCGCCGATTCTTCCGAACCGTTCCCGACCTACAAAACCGGTCCGCAATCGAACGGCTCCTACGTCGTGAGCGACGGCCAGATCATCAACCCGGCCGGCGTCCAGGTCAATCTCGGCATCCGGGTGCGCGCCAAGGCGGTGGCCTTGAATCCTCATCGAGCCACCCACACGGCTGCCGTTCTGACGATGGGATCGAGCCAGGCCGTGGAAGTGTTCGACACCCGCTCCGGCGAGATCAAGCAGATCTATCTGCCGCTGGGCGCGGATGCCAGCGGCAGCTACGGCGGCATCACCTACTCGGCCGACGGCAAGTATCTGATGTTCAGCCAGGACAGCAGCTATGTCGCCATCGCCAACGTGCTGCCCGACGGCACGTTGACCGACCATGCCCACGTCTCGGTTCCACCGAATACCACGTTCATCAAATGTTTCCCGAACAGCCCCATCGGCGATTACGCCGAACCGTGCGGCACGCTGTACACCCCGAAGACTTCCTATCCGGGCGGCGTCGCCTTCAGCGCCGACGGCAAGAGCGCCTACGCGCTGCTGAACCAGAACAACACGCTCACCAAGATCGATGTGACGGCGAAGACACCGGTGCAGGGGGTGCAAATCCGTGTCGGCAACGCGCCGCACAGCATCGTGGTCGCCGGCAAGACGGCGTACGTCAGCAATGAAGGCGGAAGGGTCGCTCAGAGCTCGGATTTCCAGGTGTTGTCGGCCGGCACGCCCATCGTCGCCGACCGCGTCAACGGATCGGCCATCACGGGCACGGTGTCCGTCGTCGACCTGTCCTCCATGCAGGTCACCGACACCATCGAGGCGGGCATCGGTCTGCATCCCACCGGGATGGCGCTGTTCGGCGAAGCGCTCCTGGTCTGCAACACCTACAGCGACACCATCTCCGTCATCGACACGGCCACCAACAAGGTGATGCGCACCATCGACCTGGGGCTGCCGATCAAGGCGCCGGGCCAGCGTGCCGGCGCCTACGGCGCCGCGCCCAACTCCATCGCGGTCGATGCCGCGAAGGGCGTCGCGTACGTGGCGCTCTACAACGCCAATGCCGTCGCCGTGGTCGACCTGAGCGGTTCGACGCTCGAGCCCGTGCTGGGCTTGATTCCCGTGGCGTATGCGCCCGCCTCCGTGGTGATCGACGAGGCCGAGCATCGGCTGATCGTCGCCAACGACAAGGGCATCGGCGCCCGTCTCTCGTTCGAGACCGACGTGGGGGTGACCGGCTACAACACCCACCAGGACAACGGCACGGTGAGCCTCGTGCCGCTGCCGAACGAGGAGACGCTGCGCCGGATGACGCAGCAGGTGTTCGAGAACAACCACTGGGACCTGAAGCAGAACATCGAATCCGCGGCCGGTGGCCGCAGCGGCGAGGAGCCCGTGCCCATCCCCGCCAGGATCGGCGATCCTTCGTTGATCAAGCACGTGTTCCTGATCATCCGCGAGAACCGCACGTACGATCAGGTGCTCGGCGACGTGGCCGCAGGCAACGGCGACTCGTCGCTGGCGGTCTTCGGCGGTGCGGACACACCGAACGCGCACAAGCTGGTCACCCGCTTCCCGCTCTTCGACAACTTCTACGATCCGAGCCGTCAATCGGCCGACGGCCACCAGTGGATCATCGAAGCCATGGCGCCCTACGCGGACGACATCGAATCGCCCGACTGGGTGCGGAGTTACCCGGGCGGCAATGCCGGCGATGCGCTGGCATACACCAAGAAGGGATTCCTGTTCCAGGAGACGGTGGCGGCCGGCCTGTCGACCAAGATCTACGGCGAGTATTCCGAGAACGAGACCTGGCCGACGGCGCTCGGCCATCCCAGCTGGTCGCAGCTGTACGCGGATTCACGCAGCTTCGAGGCCGGTGAGGAGCCGACGTTGCACTATCAGAACGCCGCGCTGGTCGAGTCCTCGGTGCCGGTGGTCTCGCAGCACCTGATCAAGAATTTCCCGCAATTCGACCTGAACATTCCCGATCAGTTCCGGGTGGACCTGTGGGTGCAGGACTTCAACAAGGACGTGGCGGACGACAAGGTGCCGGCGTTGAGCATCCTGTGGATCATGGACGACCACACGGGCGGCCCCCCCACGGTGCACGCCGAGCAGGCCGACAACGACCTGGCCGTGGGACGCATCATCGATTACATCAGCCACAGTCCGGTCTGGGCTTCATCGGCCATCTTCATCGAGGAGGACGACGCCCAGAACGGCGTCGACCACGTCGACGGTCATCGCAGTCCCGGCTACGTGGTGAGCCCCTACGCGGCGCAATTCAAACCCACCGACCATACCTATTACACGCAGGTCAACATGACGCGCACCATCGAACAGATCCTCGGCCTGCCGCCGATGAGCCAGTTCGACCTGGTGGCCTCACCGATGCGCACCGCGTTCGTCCGCGAGAAATCGGAGGCGAACTTTGCGCCCTTCCAGCACGTCTTGAACGAAATACCGCTGGATCAAGGGGTGACGACCGCCATGACCCTGCCCAAGGGCAAGGCCGGTGCGCTGGCCAGGGCGTGGAGCCAGGCCAAGCACAAGCTGTTCGCGGGCAAGTCGACCAAGGCGGACGCGGAGGATCCGGATACGGTCAATCATCTCGCGTGGTACGAGGCCACCAACTTCGAGCGCCCGTATCCCGGCGAGAAGACGGTGCGCGGGCCCCGCGAGTTCGCGAGCCGGATCGCGCATCCGAATCTCGATCTGGACGATTGAGTTCCGCGCGAATCGGTCGAAGCCGGCCTCGGGCCGGGCGGGACGTCATGCCGGTGCAGACGTCCCGTCCTCCGACCCCGAGGGGCGACCTGTCCCCGCCCTCACTGGAATCGGCGGCCCGCGTCTCGCGCGTAATAATTCGGATAGTCCGCGCTCACGCCCTTGAAGCGCCGGTGCGTCCACAAATACTGATCGGGGACCTGCTCGATGTGCGCTTCGAGCAACGCGTGGAACCGCGCCACGTCGTCCGTGGCATTCCCGCTCGGAAAGTTTTCGAGGGCGGCGCCGATGACCACCCGGTAGCCGGCGCCGCCGGGAAGTCTTTCGGGAAAGTAAGGCAGCACCTTCGCTCCGGAGATGCGCGCCAGGCGTGAGGTCGACGTCGTGGTCGCGGCCGGAATGCCGAAGAACTCCACCATGGCCGCTCCCTTGTTGCGGTAGCTTTGATCCGGGGCGTACCACAATGCTTCGTTGCGGCGCAGGGCTCTGATCATCCCCCGGCTGTCGTTGTGGGCGATCGGGGTGCCGTAGCGGGAGAAACGCGCGAGCATCACATGGGCCAGGAGCGCGTTTTTCGGCGGCCGGTACACCACGTTGAGCGGCACGGCGGTTCCCAGAATCCGCGTCGCGATTTCGATGGTGGTGAAATGGCCCCCAATGACGATGGCGCCGCGACCTTCGGCCAGCGCAGCCTTCAAATGTTCGAGGCCGTCGACCTGCGCCGCGGCGCGCACCCGCGCATCGCTGCCCCACCACGTGTTCGCGGTTTCGCACAAGCCCATGCCGAGGCTGCGGCAATGCCTGGCCAGGAGTTCGCCCTGGGCCGCGTCCGACAGACCCGGCATGCAGAGCGCGATGTTGCGCCGGGCGATGCGCACATATCCCAGCGGCAGGCGCTCGATGACCGTGCCGAGCACGATGCCCACCCGGCGTTGAGCCCCGTAGGGCAGACACTCGATTCCTCGCAGGACGCCGATGCCCATCCACGTCAACCAATAACGTGGCGCATAGAACGCCCAATGAGTTGCCATGGCGAGACCTCTTCGAGCGACGCACCGTCCACGGGAGAATGGCGGGGTCGGTCGCTTCGCTCGCAAAAACTATCGCGTTTCGAAGCACGGCGCTGTACGGCGGCGCACAGATAGACCGTTTTTTTATTTGTGGTTCCGAGACGTGGGACGGCGATGCGGTGGGTTCCGGAAGACACCTC
>CAZZWZ010000003.1:14028-40631 GCA_964657955.1 uncultured Steroidobacteraceae bacterium | reverse complement strand
CGTCGCGCCCGGATCGCTCGCGCCACCCAGCGCCGCGGGCAGCCTGGCGCCGCCGGCACCGGCCGGTGCGGCCCAGTCCTCGCCCGTGCCCAACGGCACGCCCATCGGGGGCACCTCGGCACTGTCCGGCGTGAGATTGTGGGGCTACGGCGAACTCTACTACACGCGTCCGTCGCGGGTGCCGAAGCGCGCGGAGGCGGACCTGGCCCGCGCCGTGTTCGGCATCGGCTACTCGTTCGACGAGAACACCGAATTCAATTCCGAGTTCGAGATCGAGCATGCCGTCACGTCCTCCACCGATCCGGGCGAGTTCGAGGTCGAGCAGTTCTACGTCGACCGCCGGCTGTCCGATCTGGCCACGGTGCGTGCGGGCCTGTTCCTCATGCCCTTCGGGCTGTTGAACGAGCACCACGAGCCCACCAATTACTTCGGCGTGCAACGCAATTTCGTCGAAACCCTGATCATTCCGAGCACCTGGCGCGAGGGCGGCTTCAATCTGCACGGCGACACGCCGGTGGGCATCGGCTGGAACGCCGGCGTCACCACCGGCTTCAGTCTGGCCAAATGGAATTACGCGCCCGAATTTCCGCAGTACACCACCGCGCTCGATCTGGAGGACAACGCCAGCGCGCCGCTGCAGGCGACGCACCAGGAACTGGCGCTGGCCAACGCGCACGATCTGAGCCAGTACGTGTCCGTGGGTTATTACGGGCTGCCGGGACTGACCCTCGGGGCCGCGATCTTCACCGGCAAGGCGGTGAAAGTGCCGGCGCCGCCGAACGCGCCGAACCTGGGCGACGAGCGCGTCACGCTGTGGGAGTCGCACGCGCGCTGGACCCCCGGGAAGTTCGACCTGTCCGCGCTCTACGCGCATGGCGCGATCAGCAACCTTGCGACCGCCAATGCGTCGAATCCCGGTTCGCCGAATCCCATCCCCTCGGAGTTCTACGGCTATTTCGCACAGGCCGCCTACGATGCCTGGGACCATGGCGATTACCGCCTGGCGCCGTTCGCGCGCTGGGAGCGTTACGACCTGGGTTCGCGGTACGCCGGCACCACCGGGCCCGTGCTGCCCACCGGTCTGGTGCCCCTCTCGAACACGCCGGGGGACTATGGTTACTGGCCGCAGAATCACGATCGCGTCTGGACGGTGGGGGCGAGTTTCTTCACCACGCCGCACGTGGTGCTGAAAGCCGATTATCAGTGGTTCCACGTCAACCCGGATTTCAACCGCTTCGATCTGGGTCTGGGGCTCAACTTCTGAGGGAGGGCGTGGGCCGCGGGCGGCCGCCGCGGCTCAGTATTCGACGTCGATGGTGATGGTGTCGGAGTAGCTGCCCGGGGAAAGGTCCTGCAGCGGCGTCACACGCCCGTACACGGTGTAATGGAAAACGTTGCCCAGCGCGCTCAGCAAGGTCCCGTCGGAGACCAGGCTGGTGCCGGCGGTGCCGTCACCCCACACGGTGGTGTAACTGGAAGAGGTGTAGAGATTGTAGGCCAGCTGACTGCCCGCCGACTGCATCTTGCGTTGCGCAAAGCTGCCGTGCACGCCGGCGTTCAACGCGATGGTCCAGGAATCAAAGAGTCCGAGCACGTCGGAGCACGACAGGGTGATGGTCCCGGTGCCGGGCAGCGGTGTGCTGCTGGCGATGGTGTAGGTGCCGAAGGCCACCGCGGTGGCGGACACGCTGCAGGTGCGATAGATGCTCAATGCGATGCCGCGATGGGGTGCCGCACAGCCGAGCAGGATCAGCGCCGCGCCGGCTACGATGCGCATGACAGCTCCACCACATCGGACCGGCCGGGGTCGTCCTCGACGGGCAGCGCGAGACTGGCACGGCAGCGGCCTCCGCTCCAGCGGATCTCGAGCACGTTCTCGCCGGCCACGCCTTTCACCGTGGCCAGGCCGTCGGCACCCACCGGCAGGGTGGCGCGGCCGCCGGTGCTGATGCGCGCGCCGGCCGGCACCGGCGTGCCGTCGGCGAGGGTCAGACGGACGGTTGCCGACAGGGCCACCGCGAAGTCGACCACCGCGCCGCCGCGCCGATACGGGATGACGTCGAAGGTCTGCTGCGACACGTCGAGCGCGAGCGGCAGGGTGGCGAGATCGAGCGCCACCTTGTTCGCCTCGTAGGGCCGCAGACCGGGGATCACGGCTTCGCCGCGTGCGTCGACATGCGACACCGGCTGCTCGTTCAGATACACGGCCGAGCCGCCGAGGCCCGCGGCATGAACGATCGCGAAGCTTTGATCGAGATGGCGCGCCAGCAGAAGATCGTCGCCCACCCACAGTGCGGCGCCCGCGACGTCCGCGTTCACGCTGCCATGATCGCCCTGATGCTGCGCCAGCCCCGAGATCATCACCGAGTCGCCGTTCCATTGCGCGGCCGCCTGCGCGCCGGTGACCGTGTCGCGCGACGCGCGCAACTGATAGCCGTAACCATTGCCCGCGGGCGCATTTTGTTGCAGCGTCACCGCCGTGCCGCGGCTGCCGTCGTTGGTGTAGGCCTCGGCGCCCACGCTCCGCCGGCCGATGGCCTGGGTGTAGGTCAGCACGACGGAGGACGAGCGCACCGCGCCGGAGATGCGGTTGACGCTGAGGTCGATCTGCCCCGCGCCGAGGAACGTCTTGGCGGCGCTGACGTTCCACGCCAGGCTGTGCGCGCCGGAGTCGAATTCGCGCCACGAGTTGCCGACGGCGAAGCTCATGTTGCGGGCCACGCTGGCCTGTGCGTGCGCGACCAGCTGCCAGCGCGGGGCGATCGTACGTTCGGCCGCCGCGATCGGTGCGAAGCCCGGCGTCGCATAATTGAAATCCAGGCCGTAGCCCATGAGCCGCCGATCGTGTTCGTAACCGGCGTCGAACGAACATCCGGCATGCCCGCCGGCGGCGCTGCAGTACGGTCCGAGCGTGATGAGCGAGTCATCGGGCGTGAGGGCGAGCCATTGCGTGCTGGCGGCCGCGCCCGTGTCGTCCGCTTCGAGACGCCACTGCGCCGTCAGCCGGTCCGTCAGCCCGAATCGTTCGCCGCCCGCGGCGATCCAGCCCGCGTAGCGATCGCTGGCGAAGCCGTAGTCCAGGCGTTTGCTGCCGAGCTGGACGTCCCAGGAGCTCAGCCCCGCGCGCAGCATCTGCGGCGAGACGTAATAGCTCTGCGTGGTGGTCTGCGTGCGGCCGAGCAGATCGTGCGTCACGACGGTCAGCTCGCCGGCTCCGGTGGTGACCGGCACCTGGGCGATGATGAAGGGCCCGCCGGGCACGTTCAGCTGCTGGGTCCGCGCTCCGTTGACGTACAGATCGACCGCGCCGGTGGTGCCCGAGACGTTGCTCACCGTGGGCAGCGGCACGGTGATGAAGGACGGCGTGACGCTGAAGTCCGTGCCCCAGGACACGCCGCCGATGCGCACCGATTCCCCGTTGCTGCCGAGCCGCGCGAAGGTGTCGCCCCACTGGAGCGAGGTGCGGCCGGCCGGATCGTCGGCGGTGACGTTCGAATCCAGCCGCAGGTTCGACGTGGTGCCGGCCGCCGAGGTGGTCAGCCACGACGAACGCGCCACCCAGGCGCCGTAGACCACGCCGGTCTCGGTGGCGGCGCGCAGGAATGCCGGGCCGCCGCTCTGGGCGGCGCCCAGGTCGTAGTTGACGAAGGCCGCCAGCGGCGATGGCGTGGGTCTGGGAGCCGTGATCCCCGCGCGGATGACGTGGGTTTCGAGCAGCGCCGGCTGCACCTGCACCTGCAGCAGCGACCGGGGGCGGTCGACCGTGCCCTGCACGCCGGGGATGTCGTTGAGCCGGGTCAAGGCGTCATCGGCGAGCCGTGCGACCGGCGACTCTGGGGCGAGGCGGATGCCCCAGGTTTGCAGGTCGCGCCGCCGCACCCAGGGCACGCCGTCCGGCGTGACCTCGACGAGACTCCAGGATTTTTGCGGCTCGCCGTTGATGGTCACCTCCAGCAGGGCTTCCCGGGCGGCGGCGGGTACGGCGGCGGCGACGGCCGCGGAGGCCGGCGTGACCACCGACGTGGGTTCGGATGTGGCATCTCCCGCAACGGCCGCGAGCACCAGCAAGAACCACCGCTGCATCGCCATGGCGCAGGCTCGGCGCGGATCTTACGGCGGCAATCGCATATCGACGTGTTCGACGCCATGTTCCGTGGTCACCGCCAGCTTCACCCGCGCGCCGGCCGGCGAGGCCAGCGCGTCGAGCGGCCAATCGTGCTGCCCGCCGGCCAGCAGATAGCCTGGATTGCGCGTCTGCCAGAGGACGGTGCCGGCTTCGTTACGCATCTCGATGCCGAGGGCGCGGGTGAAGCGCGCACCGTCGTTGCGCAGCCGCAGCACCACCGCACCTGCCGTGCCGTGGATGTCGCCGGCCAGTTGTGCCGTGCCTTCCGTGGGCTCGACGAAAATCGGTATGCCGATGCGCAGCGCCATGTTGAGGCCGGTGCCCATCGCCGACGATGCCGGGCGCACCTCGGAGACATACACCCGGTAGGCTTGTTCGGCCGAGGCCCCCTTGTCGCGCAGGGCGATGCGCAGCAGCTGCCCGGAGTGGGGCGCCAGATCGAACACCGTCGGCGTGGCGATGAACGCAGAACTCGGGACGTATTGATCCGAACCGTCGGGCTGTGTCCACGCCACCCGCTCGACCTGCAGCGTCACCTGCTCGTCCCCGTCGTTGCGCACGTCGAGGGTCGCGACGGGCGAGCGCGACGACAGCTCGATGCGGGTGGGCGAGACGGCCAGCGCGCCCGCCTGCGCCGTGCCGCCGCACGCGGCAAGACCCAGCGCCGCGCAACCCAGCGCACCGGCAAGTCGCCGCAAGCATCCGTGCATCGCCGCCGCACCCAGCATCAGTACGTGACGGTCACGGTGATGAGGCTGGTGTAATTGCCGATCGCCAGATCCTGGCCGTTCGCCACCGACCCGTACACGATCTTCTGGCTGGCCGTGAGCACGCCGCTGCCGGTGCCGGCGACGGTCGCGGTGGCGCCGGTGCCGTCGCCCCAGACGGTGGTTTCGGCCGCGGTGGTGTACAGGTTGTATTTCATCTGCGCAGCGCCGTTGTTCATGTAACGCTGCGTGAAGGTGCTGCCGGTGCCCGTTCCCGCATTCAGCGACAGGGTGTAAGCGGTGCCCGACGTGCAGTACACGTTGATGGTGGTGGTGCCCGTGAGCGGAGTTGCCGTGGCCGCGTTGTAGGTGCCGAACGCCAGGTCCGGCGCGGTGGCCGTGCAGGAGGCGACGATGTTGGCCGTGGCGTTGAACGTCGTGGTGGCGGTCGCCGCCGCCGCGCGATCGCCCGCCAGCAACATCGCCGCGGCCATCAATGCCGCTGCCGAGGCCAGGCCGCACCGTTCGAAAGAAATCCGCATGGGGTCGAGCTCCGCGTGGTCCGTATCGCCCACATCAAAACATTGGGGGCGGAACGCTGACGCTACTGATGTCGCAGTCCGTTTTTTGTGCGCCGCAATCGCGGCGCGGGTCGCGCGGAAGCGCGGCGCCCCGGTGGTCGGGCGCCGGCTCAGTACGTGCCGAAATTCAACGTGTCGGTGACGTCTTCGACGTTGAAGTTGACGGGAACGGCGATGACGGGAACGCGCTCCTTGCCCTTGAACCAGTCCTCCAGCGCGCCGAGCGGCATGGGCACGGCGTAGAGATATCCCTGAGCGACGTCGCAACCGAAGGACAGCAGACGCTTGGCGGCAATCTCGGTCTCGATGCCTTCGGCGACCACCTTGAGCCCGAGGGCATGCCCCATGTCGATGGCGTAGCGCACGATGGCGGCGTACTGCGCATCGGTCTCCAGACCCTGGACGAAGCTGCGATCGATCTTGATCTCGTGCACCGGCATGCGTGCCAGGTGGTTCAACGAGGAGTACCCCGTGCCGAAATCGTCGATGGACAGGTTCACGCCCAGGTTCGCGAGCGCCTGCAGCACCCGCAGTGCGCGCTCGGGATCCTCGATGAAGCCGCTTTCGGTCACCTCCAGCGTGAGCAGGGACGGGGGCAGCTGGTAGCGGTTCAACAGGCCGGCGACGCGCGAATCCAGCCGCGGATCGCTGATGTCCTCGGCGCTGATGTTGACGGCCAATGCCAGCGACTTGCCGCTTCGATGCCATTCGGCACCCTGCGCAATCGCGCGCTCCAGGGTCCAGCGGGTCATGCGGCGGATGAAGCCGGTCTGTTCGGCGAACGGAATGAACGCGGCGGGACTGAGCAGCCCGCGGGTCGGGTGCTGCCATCGCAGGAGCACTTCGGCGCCGGCCACCCGCTTGGTCGCCAGATCGATCTTCGGCTGGAAATACAGCCGCAGCTCGTCGTGTTCGACGGCATGCGCCAGCTCGCCCAGCAGCGAAAGCTGATCGAGCGACGCGGGCTTCAGAGTTTCCTCGTAGATTGCGAGCGGACGCTTCTCCGCGCGCGCTCGCTCCAGCGCCAGGTCGGCGCACCGCAGCACGTGCTCGATGGGCTTGTCGCCCGAGGCGTTCACCAGTCCCACGGTGGCGTTGACGTCGATGGGTTGCTTTTCGACCAGCACCGGCTCCCCGAGGGCGACCAGGAGCGATGTCCCCCAGGCCTGAAGATCCATGCCGTTGCGCAGGCAGGTGAAGGCGGCGAACTCGTCGGCCGCGAAACGCGCCAGCGAGGCATTCACCGTGGTCACGCCGGACAGACGCTTGGCGATCTTGAGCAGCATCGCATCGCCCACGGCATATCCCAGGGACTCGTTGATGCGCCGAAACCTCTGCAGATTGATCACGGCGAGCGCGACGGGCGCGCCGCGCGCCTCCGCCAGGGTCTGCGTCAACGCGGCGCTGAACGCCGGGCGGTTCATGAGCCCGGTCAGAGGGTCCTCGTAGGCCAGCCGCCGGATCGATTGGTCGCGCGATTTGACCGCGGTTTGCATGAGCTGCAACCCCTCGGCGAGCACGCCGAGTTCGTCGTGCCGCTGCAGGTTGAGCGCCACGTCGTAGGCGCCGCCGCGGATGCGATCGACGGAGCGCGTCAGATCGTGCAACGGCCGCGTGATGTTGCGCGCGATCCAGAACGCCGCCCAGGCGAAGCCCACGATGCTCACGGCGGCGATCTCGAACAACGTGCTGGTGAGCCGCGCGAAGTTGGCGCTGGCGGCGCTCAACGAACGCGACAACGTGGCGATGACCTCCGTGCCGTCGAGACTGGCAAGCTCGATCTGCCGCGTCTTCGTGTCGCCGTCGTCGAGAATTTGCGCCGGCACCGTGCTCACCATGGTGCGCTTGCCGGCCGCCACCGCGGACAAGGTCACGCCCAGGTCCGTGACTTTCGCCAGCTCCACGGCGGCCGCCGCGTCGAGTTCGAAACCCATGGCGATCCATGCCACGGGCAGCGGGCTTTTGACGGGCACGGCGATCAGCTGATAAATCCGTCCGTCCTCCACGATGACGTGCGCCACGGTCTTGTCCCGGGCGTTGTCCGGCTTCAGGCGCGCAATGGGGAAGGCGGAACCCGGCGCGGCCCGGAAACCCGAAGCCGCGATGACGTGACCGTCGAGCGACGTCAGCACCACCATGGCGGCACCGATGCGCGTGCCGTGGTTCGCCAGCACCGACACCAGCGTGGCGGTGTCCCTGGCGGCCACCGCGTCGCGGAAACCGTAGTCCGCGGCCACCGCCGAGGCCGCCAGGGTGAGCAGGCGGTTGTTGTTCTTCAAGAAATTCGAAAACACCGACTTGCCGACGTCGAGCTGCCGCTGCACCTCGTCGCTGGCGTTCTGGTGATTGGCGGCCGACACCGCGCCGAGCGCCGCCGTCAGCACCGCCGCGAGCAGCAGCAGGAAGGTCAGCGCGATGCGGTTGCGTAACGCCACGCGTTCAGTCCGGCCAGACGGCGGTGTCGCGCGACGGATCGAGATCGAGGGTGAGCGGAATGGTCAGGCCGTCGCTGCCCACGGTGACCGGTCGCGGATTGAAGTTGGCGATGGCGGCATGCCAGACGCGCAGGCGGTAATGCCCCGGCGGCAGATCCAGCGAGGCCTTGCCCTTGGCATCGGTCTTGGCGAAATACGGCGTGTCCACGACGGCGACGAATCCCACCATCTGATCATGAATGTTGCATCCGAGAATCACGAGTCCGGGATGATCGAAGAGAACCTCGGCGCGCGGCGATCCGGCATACAGCTTGAGGCTGAACGGCTTGGCGGTGGAGAATGAATACACCTGGTGCCGGATCTGGTCGCTGTTGGGGAAGGTGATGGCCGTCCCGGTACGCACGACGGACACCTTGGGCGAGAACTTTTTGTTGATCTGGTCGATCGCGGCCGCGCCGTGCCCCGGGGGCGGCGTCGCATCGAGCGGATCGAACACCAGCACCGCATCCTCCGCGGCCGCACCGGCGGTGTTCCTGGCTTCGATGGCCACGCCGCCGGCCCGGGCGGCTGGTGCGCCGAGCAGCATGCACGCGCAGGCAAACGGCGCCGCGAGGCGCCACCCGGCGCGAGGGTCGCGGCGTTCCGTGGAACCGTCCCTCATCGACCTGCCGTCGCCGATCCCTTGGCCTGTGCCACGGTGGCGTGTTCCACCACGTCGCGTTTCATCGGTGCGAGCAGGCGCAGCAATTCGTTGCGCGAGCGCAGATCGACGTGGCGTTCCTCGAGGATGCCGCGCAGCTGATCCACCACCACGTAGAACTGCGCTTCGGAGATGTGATGGCCGGCGTGCACTTCCTTCATCGGATCGCCGGAGTAGCGGCACGGGCCGCCGCTCAGATCGCAGATCTGTTCGGCGAGGAGGCGCTTGATCCGGTCGAGCTTCGAATCCTTGAAGCTCGGACCCGTCAGCGGATCGGCGGCGATGCGATCGATCAGGGTCGTGGAAATGGCGGCAACGCCGGTCTCGCCGCCGAGCCGGGAGTACAGCGTCGACCCGGCGTACACCATCGACGTCAGAGCGCAACCGAGCGACAGCAGACAGGTTCGAAATGTGACGTTTGTCATAAGTATGTCCGTTAAAAACATAGGTTAAACGGCACCACCGATCGAAGCTGTGCGCTTGGACACAATATTGTCCGGCCGCATCGGTAACCTTGCCGGCATGAAACGCCGCTGGAACATGAGCTTGGCGCCCGGCGGATGGCGGCCGGCACTGGCATGCGCCGTGCTCTTCCTGAACGTCGCGGCCGGCCGGGTGCAGGCGGGCGATCGTCTGCAGTGGACCGGCGCCGTCTCGCAAATCGAGGGCGCCGCGGGCGGCGGCGTCGTGCCGTGGGCGCTGATCGGCGGTCTGGGCACGGACGAGCAATTCGGTGCGACGGCGTTCGCCACGTACGTCACCACCGAGGACTTCTCGCTGCGCACGGGGGGCGTCAGCCTCGCCTACGGCGATCGCGTGGAGCTTTCGGTGGACCGGCAGCGCTTCGACGCCGGCTCGGTGGTGCCCGATCTGACCCTCGGTCAGGACATCGTGGGATTGAAGGTGCGCCTGCTGGGCGATGCGGTGTTCGCACCGGACCAGCTCCTGCCGCAGATCGCGCTCGGCGCGCAGTGGAAGCGCACCCTGGATTTCGACGTGATTCCCAAAGCCGTCGGCGCATCGCGGGGCGAGGACGTGGACCTGTACGTCGCCGCCACGAAGCTGTATTTCGCGGCCCTGGCCGGCCACAACGTCATCCTCGACGTCACGGTGCGCCGCACCCGGGCGAATCAATTCGGGCTGCTGGGTTTCGGCAGCGCGCCGGGTGCCGGAGCGGGCGACGGCTACAGCTGGGAGCCCGAGGCGTCGGCCGCGGTGTGGCTGCACGACAAGGTGCTCTTCGGCGTGGAATATCGCGACAAGCCCAGCAATCTCGCGGCCTTCCGGGAGAACAGCGCGAAGGATCTGTTCGTGGCGTGGGGGCCGCTGAAGAACCTCTCGCTCACCGCGGCATGGGCGGACCTGGGCGGCATCGCCGGAAAAACCACGCAGCGCGGTCTGTACGTCTCGCTCTGGGTCGGTATTTGAGCAAAACGCGGGCCCCCCGATCGCATACCATACGCGGTCTCATGCCCATTCTGCGCCTCGACAACGTTTCCCTGAGCTACGGGCGAAAGCCCTTGTTGGACGATGCAGCCCTGCAGGTGCGCAAGGGCGAGCGCGTCTGCCTGCTCGGGCGCAACGGCGAGGGCAAGTCCTCGCTGCTGCGGCTGATCGCGCGCGACATTGCGCCCGACGGCGGCGAGGTGTGGGTGCGGCCCGGCGTGAAGGTGGCCACCCTGGCGCAGGAGGTCGCCGGATCCAGCGAGAAGACCGTGCTCGACATCGTCATGGAAGGCGTGCACACCGCGGGCTTGGACGGTGACTGGGAGGCGGCACTGCAGGTGGAGCAGGTGCTCGCGCGGCTCGAACTCGATGCAGATGCGCGCCTGAGCACCTTGTCGGGCGGTTGGCGCCGGCGGGTGATGCTGGGACGCGCCCTGGTGTCCTCGCCCGATCTCCTGCTGCTCGACGAGCCCACCAATCACCTGGACATCGAGGCCATCGGCTGGCTCGAGGACATGATGCTGGATTTCGCCGGCGCGCTGTTGTTCGTCAGCCACGACCGGGCGTTCGTGCGACGCCTGGCCACCCGCATCGTCGAGCTGGATCGCGGCCGGCTGCGCGTCTGGCCCGGAAGCTACGATCAATACGTCGTGCTGAAGGCGGCCACGCTCCAGGAGGAGGCGCGGCACGCCGCGTTGTTCGACAAGAAGCTCGCCCAGGAAGAGGTGTGGATTCGCAGGGGCGTGGAGGCCCGTCGCACGCGCAACGAGGGCCGGGTGCGGGCGCTCGAACAATTGCGCGCGCAGCGCGGCGAGCGCCGCGACGTCATCGGTCGGATCGACGTGCGGGTGCAGGAGGCGGCCGCCTCGGGCAGGCTGGTGTTCGAAGCCGAGCACGTGACCCACTCCTTCGCGCCGGTCCGACCCGCGGACCCTCCCCTCATCGCGGACTTCTCCGCACGCATCATGCGCGGCGACCGTATCGGCATCATCGGCGCCAACGGCTGCGGCAAGAGCACGCTCATCAAGCTGTTGATGGGAGAAATCGAGCCCACGGCCGGAACCATCCGCCGCGGCACGTCCCTGGCGCCGGCGTACTTCGATCAACAACGCGATCAACTGAATCCCGCGGCTTCGATCGCGGACAACGTCACGGGCGGCAGCGGTGACACCGTGACCATCGACGGGCAGGCGCGGCACGTGTCCGGTTACCTGCGCGATTTTTTGTTTCCCCCCGACCGGCTGCAGGCGCCGGTGAGCATGCTGTCGGGCGGCGAGCGCAACCGCCTGCTGCTGGCGCGCTTGTTCGCCAGGCCCAGCAATCTGCTGGTCATGGACGAACCGACCAACGATCTCGATGCGGAGACGCTGGAACTGCTGGAGGAGTTGATCGCCAACTACGCCGGCACGTTGCTCCTGGTCAGCCACGATCGCGCGTTCATCGACAACGTCGTGACCAGCACGCTGGTGTTCGAGGGCGCGGGCCGCATTCACGAGTACGTGGGCGGCTACACCGATTGGCTGCGCCAGCGCCGGCCGCCGCAGACCAAGGGCGCTTCGCCCTCATCGCGCCCGTCGCCGGCATCGGCCGCGGCGCCCAAACCCACACCGGCCGCGGCGTCGAAGCCGATCAAGCTCTCGTATCGGGAGCGGCGCGAACTCGACGCGTTGCCTCAGAAAATCCAGCAGCTCGAGTCCGAACAGTCGCTGCTCGCCGCTGCCATCGGCGATCCCGAGTTGTTTCGCCGCGATCCGCAGGAGGCGGCCGCGGTGCTGCAACGCTCGGAATCGGTGTCGCAGGCCCTGGAGGCGGCCTTCGCCCGCTGGGAAGCGCTCGAGGCGCTCGCCAGGCCGTAGCGGCGCCTGCGGCCGCGCTCGGCGCGCGGCGGCTGCGGTCAGCGGCGCGTGCGGCCGCGGCCCATGAGATCACCGGGGTTCGGCATGGCCGCGCCGGCGTCGGGCAGCACCAGCGAGGAAGCCTGCTCGCGGCGCATCTCCTGCAATTCGCGCATGGTCTGCTGGACGGCTTGTTCGGCGGCATCGCCGAATTTCGCTATGGCGCCGTCCAAGGTCGGGGCGTCGAGCTCGAAGCTGATGGGCACGGCACCCATTGGGGTCATGACCTGCGCCTGGCCGACGAACAGCACGGGACGACCGCCGTCCGGCGTGCCCTCGGCCGTCACCGGCGTCAACCGGCGCACCGTGCCCACCCGGCGGTCGGTGAAGGTTTCCTCCAGGTAGAGCTGGGTCAGGTCCATGGTTGCCTGTCGGGCATCGTTGACGGAACTCATGCGTGTGTACCATTTGGTGAACGGAGGAGAGCATCCGGAGTTTAACGCGTGGCGTTTGCCACCGGAAGTGCCGGACTGGGGCGGGCGACCGGGGCGCGTGCCCTGCTAGGATGCGCAGCTTGAATCTTCCACATACCAATCGCAGGGTCCCTGCGTGGACCACGCTGCTCGGCATCGCCCTGTTCGCACTGGCGCTGTTCTGGCTGCACCACGTGGTCGCACAATATCGCTGGCGCGACATCCTGGCGCACGTGCAGGCCATCCCCACCTCGCGGCTGCTGGCCGCCATGGTGCTCGCCTGCGCCGGCTACGCGTCCCTGACGCTGTACGATGCCCTGGGCCTGCGCTTCGCCGGCGCGCGGGTTCCGTATCCGCGCCTCGCCCTCATCTCGTTCATGAGCTTCGCCATCGGCCACAACGTGGGGCTGAACACGGTGAGCGGCGGGGCCATTCGTTACCGCGCCTACTCGCCGCTGGGATTGAGCGCAAAGCAGATCGGCACGGTGGTGGCGTTCGGCACGCTGACGTTCGTGCTGGGCGCGGCGCTGCTGCTCGGACTGTCGTTGTTGTCGCAGGGCAAGCTGTCGGGCTCGGTGCTGCACGTGCCGCCGTGGCTGGTGGTGCTGGGGGGCTGTGCGCTGCTGGCGGCGGTGGGTGCCTACGTGTGGCTGGCGTGTTCCCGGCACGAATCGCTGCGCTACGGCAAGCTCGTCGTGCCCGTGCCGAGTCCGCGCATCGCGGTCATGCAGGTGCTGGTGGGCAGTTCGGACCTGCTGTGCGCGGCCGGTGTGCTGTACGTGCTGCTGCCGCCCCAGGCGGCCATCGGCTTCGCCGCCTTCGCCGGGCTGTACCTGGTCGCCATCACGGCGGGGATCATCAGCAACGTGCCGGGCGGCGTGGGCGTGTTCGAATCGGTGCTGCTGCTGATATTCCGTGCCGTGCCGCCGGATCATTTGTTGGGCGCCCTGCTGGCCTACCGGGTGATCTATTACTTCGTGCCCTTCGGCGTGGCGCTGGCCCTGCTCGGGGGCCACGAAATCTGGGCGCATCGCGGCCCCATGGTGAGGCTGGGGCGCCTGGGACGGACCTGGCTGAGCGCCGTGACCCCGCAGGCCAGCGCCGTCGCGGTGTTCGGCGCCGGGGCCGTGCTGCTGTTCTCGGGGGCGACGCCGGGTCTCGACAACCGGCTGGATTGGCTGCGGCGCGTGGTTCCGCTGCCCATCCTCGAACTGTCGCACCTGCTCGGCAGCGCGGTGGGCGTCGGCCTGCTGGTGCTGGCGAACGGGCTGTATCGGCGGCTCGACGCGGCGTGGTGGCTGACCATGTGGCTGCTGCTCGCGGGCGTTCTGTTGTCCCTGCTCAAGGGCTTCGACTTCGAGGAGGCCATCATCCTGGGCGCGGTGGCGGTGCTCCTGGTGTCCGCGCGCGCGCGCTTCAAGCGCCGTGCCTCGCTCATCGAGCAGCGCTTTTCCGCCTCGTGGATCGTCGCGGTGCTGCTGGTGCTGGGCGTGGCCGTGTGGCTGGTGATGTTCGCCTACCGGCACGTGCCGTATGAAAAAGATCTGTGGTGGGAGTTCGCGTTCGAGGCCTCGGCGCCGCGCAGCCTGCGTGCGTTGCTGCTGGCGGCCATGGTGGCCGCGGCATACGGGCTGTGGCGCTTGCTGCGGCCTTCCAAGCCGCCGATGTCGGCGCCGGCCAAGGACGACCTGGATCAGGCCGAGGTGCTCATCGCCAACGGTCACGATTCGAATGCGAATCTGGCGCTGCTCGGCGACAAGCACCTGATGTTCAACGCCGAGCGGACGGCCTTCATGATGTACCGGGCCTCGGGCAGCAGCTGGGTGTGCATGGGCGATCCGGTGGGCCCTGCGGATCAATGCGAGTCCCTGGCGTGGGAATTCATCGAACGCTGCGACGGCATGGCGGTCTCGCCGGTGTTCTACCAGGTGGCGCCGGACAACCTGTCGCTGTACATCGATCTGGGAATGACCCTGAGCAAGCTCGGCGAGGAAGCGCGCGTGCCGTTGCGGGCGTTCACGCTGGACGGCGCGGCGCGCGCCGATCTGCGGCAGATGCACCGGCGTGCCCTCCGGGACGGCGCGGAATTCGAGGTGGTGAAACGGGCCGATGTGCCCGCCATCCTGCCGCAGTTGCGCGCCGTTTCCGACGCGTGGCTCGCGGAAAAGCAGGCGGGCGAGAAGCGCTTCTCGCTGGGCTATTTCGACGAGGCCTACCTGTCGCATTTCGACTGCGCCGTCGTCCGTTGCCGCGGTGCCATCGTGGCGTTCGGCAATCTGTGGCGTGCGGGCGTGGACATGGAGGTGTCCGTGGACCTGATGCGTTACGGCACCGGGGCGCCCAAGGGCGTCATCGACTTCATGCTGGTGGAAAGCATGCTGTGGGGCAAGGCGCAGAAATTGCAGTGGTTCAACCTGGGCATGGCGCCGCTGTCCGGATTGGAAGAGCACGCGCTCGCGCCGGCGTGGCACAAATTCGGCCGCATGGTGCAGCGCTACGGCGAAACCTTCTATCATTTCGAAGGTCTGCGTAAATACAAGGAGAAATTCCTGCCGGTATGGCGGCCTCGCTACCTGGCGGTGTCGGGGAAATTCGCCGTTGCCGGGGCGCTCCTGGACGTGACGACGCTCATCTCCGGCGGCGTCAGCAGGGCCTTGAAGAAATGATCGGCTACACGGCGGGAGCATGCGACGACCGGTTTCATTGACGGCCGAATGCCTGTCCCTGCTGCTCGCCACGGGGTTGAGCGGGTGCGCAGCCTCGCCGAACGCCTTTCCCGCGGCCGCGCTGCGCGATGCGCCGGGCCCGCGCGCGGGGTCGGCGGGGCACGGTGAGGCGGTCGCGGCGCACGGGCCCGCCGCGGTTGCACCGCGAACGCAGCAGGACGTGTTCAATTTCGATCCCTTCGGCGCTGTGCACGTGTACGGCGGCCGCGGCGCGCCGCGCAGCGTGGTGTTGCTGTTGTCCGGCGAGGAGGGCTGGGACGCGCATGCGGCTGCCCTGGCGCAGCGGCTGGCAGGCCGGGGCGCGCTGGTGGCGGGCATCGATGTGCCGCAATACCGCGCGTCCGGACCCGCCGCGCCCCGCTGCATGGCGCCGGCGTCCGACCTGGAAAATTTGAGTCATTACCTGCAATCGGAACGCGGACTGGCGCACTACCTCGTACCCACCGTGGTGGGGACCGGTGCGGGGGCGTCGCTGGCCTATGCCACGCTCGCCACCGCGCCGGAGGGGTTGTTCACGGGGGCGGTGAGCATCGGCTTCTGTCCCGAGACCGCACTGGCCCGGCCCGTGTGCGATGTCGCGGACGGGCGGGTGGCCTCGGGATCCGCGTCGGGATCGGCGCAGGGTCAGGGGCAGACAAACTTCGGCTCGAAGCTGCGGCCCGGCCGGGTGATGGGCCGATGGATCGTGATGCAGGGAGGCGACGACGCCCAGTGCCCGGTCCCCGACGTGAAACGTTTCGTTCAAGCCGTGCCGGGCGCGGAACTGGTGGTGCTGCCCCGGACGAATCACGCCGAGGCGCCGGGCCCGTGGCTGGCGCAACTGGACGCGGCGTACGCACGCGCTGCCGCGGGTTCGGCGCGATCCGCGCGCGCGACGGCCCGGGCACCCGTTCCGAACGCCCTCGCGGACCTGCCGTTGACCGTCGTTCCGGCGCCGCCCGGCGGCCACGGGCAATGGTTCGGCGTGTTCCTCACCGGCGACGGCGGCTGGGCCGGCCTGGACAAGGGCGTGTCGCAGGAACTCGCCCGGCACGACATCCCCATCGTCGGCTGGGACTCGCTGAAATACTTTTGGACGCGGCGCACTCCCGACGGCACCGCGCACGATCTCGACCGGGTGGTGAACTACTACGCCCGCGCCTGGGGCCGCTCGCAGGTTTTGTTGATCGGCTATTCGCAGGGCGCGGACACCATGCCGTTCATGATCAACCGGCTGCCACCGTCCACCCACGCCTTGGTGGGCTACACGGCCTTGCTGGGCATCAGCGACAACGCCGTCTTCGAATTTCACGTGGCCAACTGGCTGGGGACGCCTGCCAAGGGCATTCCGACGGCCCCCGAACTCGCGCGCTGGAGTGGTTCGCCCTACCTATGCTTGTATGGCGAGGACGACGGCGATGCCGCGTGCGCCGATCTGACCGGACACGACGGCACGGCGCTGAAGTTGTCGGGCGGCCACCATTTCGGCGGAAGCTATGCCGAAATCGCCATCGACATCTTGGAACGCATGCCGGCGCGACCGTCCGAGGCGCAGCCGGCCACGGCACAGCCAACCGAACGCGCCCCGACGGCCACCGCTCCCAATCGGTGAGAGCCGCCTCCACATCCACCGGAGGCGCACCCCACGCGGCGATTATTTGGCCGCGAATTCCTGCTCGATCTTCGTCACGGCGTCGCGCATCTTCGGCAGAAACTGCTCGACGGCCGAGCGTAGCGGCACCGCGGTGGCGGCGAAGCGCACCGAGAGCGTGGCCAAAACCCGCTCGCCCGCGCGGATGGGAATGGCCAGACTGATTTCCTCGGACACCCGTCGTGCGCGCTGCGCCATGCCATAGCCCTGGTTGCGGGTCTCGTTGAGCAGACGTTCCACCTCGACGCGGCTGCGCACCAGGCGATCCTCCGGCAGCGTGGACCGCGACAGGAGTTCGAGCAACGCCTCGCGCTGCGCGTTCGAGCAATAGGCGAGAAAGGCGCGGCCGGGCGCGGAGGTCAGCATGGGCACCCGGATTCCGGAGCCGTAGTGCTCCAAGGCCAGGGGACTCTGCAGATCCGTGGTCTCGCGGATCATCATCACCGCGCCTGCCGGCGTGGAGATGGCGATGGGCCAGACGATGGACGCGCCCAGCGCCGCCAGGTGCGGCTTGGCTAGATGGGCGACCATGGCTTCGTCGTCGAAGCCTTCCGACAAGCCGCGCACCATGATGGTGGGGCGGTAGCAGTCGTCGTGCGCATCACGTTCGACATACCCAGCCAGCCGCAGGGTTTCGAGGATGCGATACGTGGTGGTTCGCGGCAGTCCGACCACGTTGGCCAGCGTATTGATGGCCGCGCGTTCGAGCCGGTTCAATTCGGTCAACACCTCCAAACCGCGATTCAACGCGCGGATGGGGCGGGTGGATTCGCGGCCGCCATCGTCGTTGGCGGCATCTGACTTGGCGGCATCTGAGGCCGCTTCGACCGACGGTATGACCTGCGCGTGCATGGAAGCTTTCCTCTCAGTAACAGGCCGTTAGTGTACAATTTAAAGCTAGTCAAAACAGGCACATACAGCGTAGGCATTCGCTGACGCCCGCGCATTCGGGAATTCAGCTCCTGACAGTGGCGAGCGCTGCGAGTGCTTGTTTTCGCGCAACATCGTGGTCCACGATGGGGCGTGGATACTGGACCCCCAACCGCACATTGGCCGCCGCCAGCACCTCCGGGGGAGCCTCGGACGGGCGATGAATCCACTCGGCGGGCAGACGGGCCAGTTCCGGTATCCATTTCCTGACGTAGTCACCTTCGGGATCGAATTTGCTGCCCTGCGTGGTGGGATTGAATATCCTGAAGAAGGGCGCCGCATCGGCGCCACACCCCGCCACCCACTGCCAGCCCAGGGTATTGCTCGCCAGATCGGCGTCCACCAGCGTGTCCCAGAACCACTGCGCACCGCGGGTCCAATCGACGAGCAGATCCTTGATGAGGAACGAGGCCACGATCATTCGCACCCGATTGTGCATCCAGCCCGTATGCCACAGCTGCCGCAGCCCCGCATCGACGATGGGATAGCCGGTGGCGCCGCGCGTCCAGGCCCGGAAGGCCGCGGTCTGCGTCTTCCACGGGAAGCGCGCATAGTTCGCGCGCAGGGGCGACTGCGGCGTGTGCGGAAAATGATAGAGCAGGTGGTAGGCGAATTCGCGCCAGCCCAGCTCGGTGAGGAATTGCGATTGGCGCCAGCTGCTGTGGTGACCGCGCGCCTCGGCGAATCGGCGGGTGGCGTGCCACACCTCCCGCGGTCCGAGTTCGCCGAAATGAAGATGCGGTGAGAGGCCCGACGTGCCGGAAACGGCGGGGCGATCGCGCGCCGTGGCGTAATCGTCGAAGGCCTCGGTCAGGAATCGCTGCAGCGCGCCGTGCGCGGCATCGGCGCCCGGGCTCCAGGCCTCCCGGATGCCGCCCGCCCAGTCGATGCCCGGCAGCAGCTCGAGACTCGCGAGGGTGACCGACTTCGGCAA
The DNA here is from genome assembly GCA_964657955.1 of uncultured Steroidobacteraceae bacterium. Classification (GTDB taxonomy): domain Bacteria; phylum Pseudomonadota; class Gammaproteobacteria; order Steroidobacterales; family Steroidobacteraceae; genus Bog-1198. Next base: position 22,108 of record CAZZWZ010000003.1, on the reverse strand, counting down.
ACGGCGCGGCGCCGGAATGGCGGGCGGCACCGGCAGCAACGGCCCCGGTTCGTCCAGCGACAGGCAGTGACGCCAGAACGGGGTGAACACCTGAAAGGGGCCGCCGCTCTTCGTCTTGACGGTCCACGGCTCGTGCAACAGGCCGCCGTTGAAACTGTCGGTGACCAATCCCGCATCACGCAGCGCGGCCTTGATCCGTCGATCGCGCGCGAGGCTGGCCGGTTCGTAACGGCGGTTCCACACCACCCGCGTGGCGCCGCATTCTTCGGCAAGCGCCAGCAGGGAGGCCTGCGAGTCCTCGCTCTGCCGCAGACACAGCCGCGAACCCAGCGCGCGCAGGGATTCGTCGAGCTTCGCCAGGCCATGGTGCAGCCACCAGCGCGACGCGCCGCCCGGTGCCCAGGCCCCTTCCTCCGCGGGGGCGTGGAGGTACACCGGGATCACCGGTGAGCCGTCCTCGAGCGCCGCCGCCAGCGCCGGATTGTCGCCGAGGCGCAAGTCCTGGCGGAACCACACGATCGTCGTCATCCGCTAGGGTGGCCCGAAAGCCTCCCCCCGTGCAACCGTGCCCGCGCCGCGGCTCCATTGCGCAGACACGGGCGCCTGCTCCGCAGAGCCGGGCCGCTTCGGCTACAATTCGCGGCCATTCGCCGCAAACGAGGAACCTCCTCCATCATGCCGGATCATTCAGAGTCGGATGCCGCCCGCGCATCCGGGACCACCGCTGCGGAAGTGGTGATCATCGGCGCGGGCCCCGTCGGATTGTTTCAGATCTTCGAACTGGGGCTGCTCGGCATCCACGCCCACATCATCGATTCATTGGCCCAGGTCGGCGGTCAATGCACGGAGCTGTATCCGGAGAAGCCGATCTACGACATTCCCGCGTTGCCGGTCTGCGGCGCGCAGGAACTCATCGATCGCTTGTTGGAGCAGACGAAACCGTTCAACGCGACTTACCACCTGGGTCAGGAAGTGACCGAGGTGCGTGCGCTGCCCGACGGAAAGATCCTCGTCGCAACGTCGACGGGCACGCGGCTGCGGGCCGGTGCCGTCGTGATCGCGGCGGGCGTGGGATCGTTCCAGCCGAGAAAGCTCGCGGTGCCGGGGATCGAAGCGTTCGAGGGCACCAGCGTCCACTATCGCGTCAAGACGGCCGCGGAGTTTCACGGGCGCGATCTCGTGATCTGCGGCGGCGGCGATTCCGCGCTCGATTGGACCGTGGCGCTGTGCGAGCAGGCGCGCTCGCTGACCTTGCTCCACCGCCGCGCCGAATTCCGCGCGGCACCCGCCACCGTCGCGCGCATGCGCGAGCTGGTGGCGGCCGGGCGCATGCAGTTCGTCGAGGGGCATGCCGCGGCGGTGCGCAGCGAATCCGTGGCCGGTGCCGACAGGCTCACCGGTCTGGTGGTGCAAACGCACGGTGGCCAGACGACCTTGCAGGTGGCCGCCGACCGGGTGCTCGTGTTCTTCGGCCTGCACCCCAAGCTCGGACCCATCGCCGAATGGGGTCTGGAGCTGGAGCGCAAGGCGCTCAAGGTGGACACCGAGAAATTCCAGACCAGCGTGCCGGGCATCTACGCCATCGGGGACATCAACACCTACCCGGGGAAGAAGAAGCTGATCCTGAGCGGCTTCCACGAGGCGGCGCTCGCAGCCTTCGCCATCCAGCATCACCTGTTCCCCGAGAAGCGGCAGTTTCTGCAGTACACCACCACCAGTCCCATCATGCAGAAGCGGTTGGGCGTCGCGGGCTCGGACGCGCACTGACCGTGGGCGACCAGCTGCTGGACGACCTGCTCAAGGTGATGAGTCTGGAGCGTCTCGAACTGGACCTGTTCAGGGGGGAGAGTCGCGACATCGGCAGTCCGCAGGTGTTCGGCGGACAGGTGCTCGGCCAGGCGCTGGTGGCGGCGAGCACCACGGTCGAGCGCGGCGTGGTGCATTCGCTGCATGCGTATTTCCTGCGCCGCGGGGATTTCAACGCGCCCATCGTCTACGAGGTAGACCGGGCCCGCGACGGCAACAGCTTCACCACCCGGCGCGTGGTCGCCATCCAGCACGGGGCGCAGATATTCAACATGTCCGCTTCGTTTCAGGCCGGGGAAGCCGGCTGGGACCATCAACTCGCGATGCCGGACGTGCCGCCGCCCGAGACCCTGCAGGATGTGACCTGGCATTACCGGCACGAGATGCAACATTTCTCCCCGGCGCTGCGCCGCATGCTGGGCCGGAAGCGTCCGTTCGAGTTCAGACCCGTCCTGCCGCCGCAATTTTTCAGCGGCGAGAAACTGGATCCGGCCAAGCAGGTCTGGTTTCGCGCCAACGATCGACTGCCGGACGGCGAGGCGTTGCATCGGTGTCTGCTCGCCTACGTATCGGATTACAACCTGCTCGATACCGCCCTCATGCCCCACGGACTGACGTACGACCTCAAGGACCTGACCATGGCGAGCATCGATCATGCGATGTGGTTCCACCGCACTGTGCGGGTGGATGATTGGCTGTTATATTCGACCGACAGTCCGAGCGCGTCGGGCGCGCGCGGTTTCACCCGCGGCAGCATCTTTGCGCGCGACGGCCGGCTGGTCGCCAGCACCGCGCAGGAAGGGCTTTTCCGGGTGAGCGCACCTGCCACAGCGAGCAAATCCCCATGAAAGGCCTCATCATCATCGTCCTGGTCGTCGCCGCGCTCATCGGCGGCATCATGACCCTGCGCAGCACGCGCAGCGCCGGCATGCCGGACAAGGAGGTGCTGGATCGCGCCAAGACCCGCGCGCGCGAGCAGGAGGTCAAGGACGATCAGGAGTCCGATCGCTGAGGACGCCCGTCCGGTCGCGGTCGAGCTCCCACACTTCCCGCGGGAGCACGAACAGGTGGCAGTCCCACCAGCGGTTCTTGGCGCGCCGATGCTTGCGAAACACGGCCTCCCAGCGCATGCCGATCTTCTCCAGCACGTGGATGGAGGCGCGGTTGTTGACGTCGACCGTGGAGATGAGGCGCGCGGCCCGCAGATCGCGGAATGCAGCGTCCACCAGGGCCCGCGCGACCTCGGTGGCATAGCCCTTGCCCCAGTCGGGCAGGCCGAACATGTAGCCCAGGTCGACGACGGCGTGCTCGATCAAGGACAGGTCGCAGGCACCGATCACGCGGCCGGACGCAGTTTCCTCGACGGCCAGCTCGAAGCGCGTGCGCGGCGATTCCACCTGCGAGGCGAGCAATCCATCCAGATACTCGCGCGTGGCGTCGTCGTCGCGCGGTCCGAAGAACAGATACTTGGTGACGCGCGCGTCCGACGAATAGGCGTGGACGGCGGCGAGATCGGAACTCACGAATTCGCGCAGGGTGAGGCGCGCGGTGCGGATGGGCAGAGCCAGCCTGCGCTCCGACCTGCCCCGGCTCACGACAGGACTTTGCCGGGATTCAAAATGCCCTTGGGATCGAACGCATGCTTCAGATCGTGCATCAGGGCGAGCTCCACCGGATCGGCCCGGTGCGCGAACTCGGCGGCCTTCAGGCGCCCGATGCCGTGCTCGGCGCTGATGCTGCCGCCGAGCCGGCCGACCAGGTCGAAGATGGCCTGTTCCAGCGCCTTGCCGCGGCCCGCGAACGCCTCGGTGGACGTGCCCGGACGCTGGCTCACGTTGAAATGCAAATTGCCGTCGCCCAGGTGTCCGTAGCCGAGCACCACGCCCTCGGGCACCAGTTCCTCCACCAGCGCGGAGCCGGCTTCGATCAGCTCCGGAATCCGCGATACCGGCACGGACACGTCGTGCTTGAGGCTGGCCCCGTGGTGACGCTGCGCCTCCGGCACCGATTCACGCAATTTCCACATGGCCTGAGCCTGGGCCATGGAGCCGGCGATCAGGGCGTCGCGCAGCACGCCGTCGGCCGCCGCCTTGTGCAGTTCGTCGGTGAGCAGGGCGGCCAGCTCCTGGCGCGGATTCGCCGCCGTGCACTCGATCAACAGATACCACGCGGCGCCCAGCCCCAGCGGGTCGGCGACGCCGCGGATGTATTTCACCGTCAGTTCCACCGCCGTCCGCGGCATCAATTCGAACGTGGTGATCTGATCGCCCGCGACGGATCGCAGGCGCGCCAGCAGGCGCAGCGCCTGCTGCGGCGAGTCCACGCCGGCCAGTGCCGTGGCGGTGTCGCCCGGCAGCGGGAACAGCTTGAGCGTTGCGGCCGTGATCACGCCCAGGGTGCCCTCGGCGCCGATGAACAGGGATTTGAGGTCGTATCCGGTGTTGTCCTTGCGCAGGCCGCTCAATCCCGACAGGACGCGTCCGTCGGCCAGGACCACCTCGAGACCCAGCACGAGATCGCGCATCATGCCGTAGCGCAGCACCGCCGTGCCGCCCGCATTGGTGGACAGATTGCCGCCGATCTGCGCGGTGCCCTCCGAACCCAGGCTGAGGGGAAACAGCAGGCCGGCATCGCGGGCGGCGTTCTGTGCCGTGGCCAGCGTGCAGCCGGCCTCGAGGGTGAGTGAAAAATTCGCCGCATCGAGGTGTCGCACGCGGTTCAGGCCTCGCATGGACAGGACCACCTGCGTACCGCTGTCGTCCGGCGTGGCGCCGCCGCAGTAGCCGGTGTTGCCGCCGTGCGGCACCACGGCTACCTCGTCGCGGTGACAGATGCGCAGCACGGCCGCCACCTGCTGCACGTCGCGCGGCACGAGCACCAGCGGGCTCGCCCCCCGGTACAGACGGCGGAAATCGACCAGATAGGGGGCAAGGTCGACGCTCGAATCGAACCAGGATCCGGCACCGACGGCCGCCTTCAGAGCCTCGAGGGTGCCCGGGTCAGGCGGTCGCGGCATGCACGGTTGCCAGCGGCGCGCGCCGCGACAACGGCTTGGTCAACAGCATCTGCACGTCACCCAATTGCCTCTCCTCGAAGCCGCCCTCGCAGTAGCAAAGATAATACTCCCACATGCGCAGGAACGCCTCCGGATACCCGAGCGCCCGTGCGTCGCTCTGCCGGGCGAGGAAGCGTTCGCGCCAGATCTTCAGGATGCGCGCATAGTGCGGGCCGATGTCTTCCATGTGGAAGATCTTCAGGTCCGTGGCGCGCTCGAGCGAGTCGGCGATGGCCGTGACGGAGGGGATGAAACTTCCCGGGAAGATGAACCGTTTGATGAAATCGACGGAGCGCCGCGCCTGGTCGTAGAACTGGTCCTGGATGGTGATGGCCTGGAGCAGCATCGCGCCGTCCGGTCGCAGCAGGTCGCTGCAGCGGCGCAGATACGTATCCAGGTACTGATGCCCCACGGCCTCGATCATCTCGATGGAGACCAGGGCGTCGTACTCGCCGCGCAGATCCCGATAGTCCTCCAGCAGCAGGGTGACCTGACCGGCGAGGCCGGCGCGCGCCACCCGCTCGCGGGAAAATTCGTACTGCTGCCGGGAAATCGTCGTGGTGGTGACGCGGCAGCCGTAATGCCGCGCGGCGTGCAGCGCCAATCCGCCCCAGCCCGTGCCGATCTCCAGCAGGTGCTGACCGGGACGCAGGTTCAACTTGGTGCAGGCGGCATCGAACTTGGCGGTGGATGCCTCGAGCAGGGTGGAATCCGCGTTCTCGAAGATGCCGCAGGAATACGCCATGGTGTCGTCGAGGAACAGCTCGAAGAATTCGTTCCCCAGATCGTAGTGGGCCGAGATGTTGCGGCGGCTGCCGGTCTTGTCGTTGCGGTTCAACCAGTGCGCCATCTTGAGGAAGGGCGCGCTCAGGCGGGACCAGCCGGAATCCACGTCGTTCATCAGATGACGGTTGATCACCATCAACCGGACCAATCCGGTGAGGTCGTCGCAGTGCCAGGCGCCGTGCATGTACGCCTCGCCGGCGCCGACGGTCCCGGCGAACACGGCATCCGAATAGAAACGGGGGCTGCGCACCCGGATGGTCACGTCGAGCGGCGTCGCCTCGCTCACGCTGCCGAACGTCTCGTCCTGTCCCACGTCGACCAGGCGCAGACGGCCGTGGCGGATCTTGCGCAACTGCCCGAGCAGCAGCGTGCGCGCCAGCCGCGTGAGCGCCGACATGCCGCCTTCGGTGCGCTGCGAAAGATCCGCCGGAATGATGTTTTGCTTCAAGAGATTCTCTGCGGCGCGGCCGGGGCCGCCGATGTGGAGGTCGAGGAGGGCGGCCCGCCGGGATGCGCATGGAACGGAATGCGTTTCCACCACAGTCGCAGTGCCTGCCAATGAATCGCGGCGATGACCTTGAGCGTCATGAGGGGGTGGGCCGCGAGCACGCCCAGCAGCGCGAGCGGGGAGATCTCCCGCCGCTGCAGCGCGAGCGTGGCATCGAACACGCGTTCCCCGTCGCGGTCGTTCTGCATGTGCACGAACAGCCCGTCCCCGGGTTCGCCGAAGCTCCACCGATACTGCATGTCCATGGGCATGAACGGCGACACGTGAAAATCCTTGCCGAAGCCGAACCGCTTGACGCGCGCGGCGGGGTCGTCGACGACGAGCACGTATTGATGCCGCTCCTTCCAGGGCGTGTTGGTGATCTCCGCAACGATGGCCTGCAGGCCCCCGCCGGATTCGTCGAAACAATAGTAGAAGCTGACCGGATTCATGCAGTAGCCGAAATAACGCAGATGCGTGAGCAGGCGGATGGGCCCGCCGGGCCGCCGGCCGGTTCTCGCCTCGACCAGATCGCGAACCGCCTGGTCCAATGGCGTGTCCGGGGCGCCCAGATAGTCGCTGCGCTTGAACCAGGCCGGCGCGGGACGCCGCGCCGACCAGAACGGGATGCCGTCGAACAGCCGCGGCAGCTCGCCGAGATCGATGTACATCATGAACATCGCGTAACGGAAGCGGTGGGGGGCCGGCGCGAAGCGCCGGTGCTCAACCCACCCTTTGTAGATGCGACTGTTCATACGGCTGCCGGCGTTGGAATTCTTCGAGGGCGGCGACGGCACTGTTCACACCGTCCTCGTGGAAGCCGAAGCCCCAGTAGGCGCCGCAGTAATACGTGTGCCGCACACCGTTGATCTCGGGCCGCCGTTTCTGCGCGGCCACGGCCCGGGCGGTGTACACCGGATGGTGGTAGACGTAGCGGCCGAGCACGGAACGCGGATCCACGTCGGCGTTGCGGTTGAGCGTGAGCAGCAGCTGCACCGGCGCGCGCAGCCGCTGCAGTATGTTCATGTTGTAGGTGACCGTGACCCGTTCGTGCGCCGTCTCGGGCAGGTGGTAGTTCCAGGCGGCCCATGCCAGACGCGCGCGGGGCATGAAGCGCTCGTCCGTGTGCAACAGCGCCTCGTTGGCCTGGTAGGCGATGGCACCGAGGATGTCCCGCTCCTGCGGGGAAGGATCGGACAACAGGGCGAGCGCCTGATCGCTGTGGCAGGCCATGAAGATGCGGTCGAAATGCTCGACGCTGCCGTTCCCGAGCCGCACCGCCACCTTCAGCGGCTGGCGCTGCACCGACACCACCGGGGTGCGCAACCGGATGCGATCGGCATACGGGGCGGTGAGCTTGTGGATGTACTCGCGCGACCCGCCCCGGATCACCCGCCACGTGGGCCGATGGTTCACGCTGAGGAAGCCGTGATTGGCGAAGAACTCGACGAAGTAGCGCGCCGGGAAGTGCAACAGGTCGGCGGGGCGCGAGGACCAGATCGCCGCGCCCATGGGCACGATGTAATGTTCGACGAAGCCGCGGGAATAGCCCTCGCGCCGCAGGTAGTCGCCGAGCGCCGGCGAGTCCGAGCCCTCCTGCAGCAGTGCCGGCGCACGGCGGTTGAACCGGACGATGTCGGCCACCATGCGCAGGAACGACGGTCGCGCGAGGTTGCGGCGCTGGGCGAACAGGGCGTTGAGCGAGGTACCGTTGTATTCCAGCCCGGTCTTCTCGCAGCGGACGCTGAAGCTCATGTCGCTGGGCTGCCAGGCCACCTGCAATTCGTCGAGCAGACCGATGAATTTCGGATAGGTCCAGTCGTTGAAGACGATGAACCCCGTGTCCACCGCGAAGCGCTCCCCGCGCACTTCCACGTCGACGGTATGCGTGTGTCCGCCCACGTAGTCGCCGGATTCGTAGACCGTGACGTCGTGGTCGCGGCTCA
>CAZZWZ010000003.1:7941-14018 GCA_964657955.1 uncultured Steroidobacteraceae bacterium | reverse complement strand
CCGGTGAGCCGCGACCATGCCAGAGATGCCGGAGCCGATGACCGCGATTCGCATTGCCTGGGACACTCGTCGTCGCCGGTTCGCCCGGCTTGCCTGATCTATTCGCCGCATCCCCCCGAACGGATGCGACTACGCCGCGATTACACCATATGTCAGAGGCGTTTGCCGGCGCCTTCGCGGACCGCGGCAGGCACGGGCTTCAGGTCCCAGATGACCCCGACGAAGGACAGCAGTTTCAGCACGTAGAAGGTGATGTCGAATTCCCACCAGTAGAAACCCTGGCGCACCGAAGCCGGATAATGATGGTGGTTGTTGTGCCAGCCTTCGCCCAGGGTGATCACCGCCAGCCACACGTTGTTGCGGCTGGCATCGCCGGTCTTGTAGCGCTGCCGGCCGAACACGTGCGACAGCGAGTTGATGGTGTAGGTCCCGTGATACACCGCCACCGTGGAGATGAAGAATCCCCACACCAGCATCTGCCCGCCGGAGGTGCCGAGGCCGGGCGCGACATGCTTGAGCAGGACGCCGAACAGGAACACGCCGACGCCCAGCACGGTGGGCACGAGGATGTCGAAGCGGTCCAGCAGGCGCAACTCCGGATACTTCAGCAGGTCCTTGACCCGCGACAGATCCGCGACGAAATGCTTGTGCGACATGAACCACCCCATGTGGCTCCAGAAGAAGCCGTGCTGCACGGGCGAGTGCACGTCCTCGACCTTGTCCGAATACACGTGATGGTGGCGATGGTGCGCGGCCCACCAGATCGGCCCGCGTTGCACGGCCGATGCGCCCATGAGCCCGAAGATGAACTGTCCCACGCGCGAGGTCTTGAAGGAGCGGTGGGAGAAGTAGCGATGATAGAAGCCGGTGATGGCGAACATGCGCACGAGATAGAGCGCGATGGTCACCGAAAGGGCGGCCCAGCTGAATCCCACCCAGATCACGCCCAGGCAGGCCGCATGCATGCCGAGGAACGGCAGCATCCGCGCCCAGTCGATCCGGCGGCTCCCGTCGGCGGCAGCGGCGGCCGCAGCGGCGGCGGCGGCATCCCGGGCCGCGAGCTCGGCCTTGGCGCGGGCCGCGAAATCGCGATTGTCGAACCATCGCGACAGTTCCATGCCCACCCGCTCGACGGTGGGCGGCTGCACGGCGATATCATTGTCTGGTGTCATCGATGTCGTCCTGGCCGCACGCGGCTGTTGAGCTCGAACATGAACGCCGCCAACCGTGGCGGCGGGCCGCTCGATTCGTGCGCAATCCATCGGTTCGGATGCAATCGTTGGTTCGGATGTAACACACCGGGGGCGCGTCGCGCGAACAACCATATCACCATTCGAGGTCGCGGTGCCTGCGGATGCCGCCCGTGCACCCGGCGCCCGCGCGAGTTCCCGGAAATGGGCACGGCGCCCTTGTCTGCGGCGGAAATACCCACACTATCCAACCCCAAAGCTTCATGTCGGGGTGCCGCGGCTCGTATTCAAGCCGTCGGTTTGTCCGGTCACCCGGCGCAGATTAACATGCGTCCGATCAGCGGACGCCCCGAGGCTACGCGATCATCATGGCAGGTTGGCATGCAATTCAAGGATTATTACGAAACTCTGGGCTTGACCCGGGGGGCGGATGCGGAAGAGGTGAAACGGGCCTATCGCAAGATGGCCCGCAAGTATCACCCGGACGTCAGCAAGGAGAGGAACGCCGAGGAGAAATTCAAGGAGGTTCAGGAGGCTTACGAAGTCCTCAAGGATGCGGACAAACGCGGCGCCTACGATCAGGTGGGGCGAAATTATCGTTCCGGCCAGCAATTTCGACCGCCTCCCGACTGGGAGCAGCGCTTCGGCCAGTCGGGCGGCCAGCGCTTCTCCGATCTGAACGGCTTCAGCGATTTTTTCTCCACTCTGTTCGGGGGTGCGGGCGGCCACGTCCATCCGAACGCGCACGCGGCGCAGCCCGAGGCGGACGGCGGCCAGATCGAGGTGTCGATGGAGGAAGCGTTCGCGGGCACGCGCCGTCGCGTGACCATCAATGAAAACGGGCATGCGCGTTTCATCGACGTGCAGATTCCCTCCGGGGTGACCGACGGTCAGGCACTGCGGATCGGAGCGGGCCGTACGGCGTTTTTATTGAGGGTCCGATTGCGACCCCATCCGCTGTTCTCCGCGACGGGCAAGGATGTCCAGGTGGAGGTGCCGCTGGCCCCGTGGGAAGCCGCGCTGGGGGCGAAAGTGGCCGTGCCCACGCTGGGCGGCACCGTGGATCTGACCATTCCGGCCGGAGCACAGGCGGGACAGAAACTGCGGCTGCGCGGTCGCGGTCTGCCGGGCTCGCCCGCCGGCGATCAGTTCGTGAGCATCAAACTGGTGACACCCACCGCCGACACGCCGGAAGCGCGGGCCGCCTACGAGCGCATGAAACGCGACTTCGATTTCGACCCCCGCGCCGCGTGGCCCTGAGCGGGGCTTGCGGCCGGTCAGCCGTCCGCCATCGGATCGCCCGCGTTCGAGGCATCGGGAATCACGGCATAGCCGTCGTCGGGGGCGCCGGCGGCGGTCAGCACGCTCTGGGGTTTGACGAACAGCGCCCTGACTTCCGGGTGGGCGCTGCGGATGCGGCTCTCCAGTTCGACCACGGCCCGTTCGATCTCCGGGGCGCGCAGCGTATCGAAGAAGTCCAGACTCAACGTGGCGATGACGCTGTTGGGGGCGATCTGCACGGTCACGATGCTGTTGGCGCTGCACACGCCGGCGATGCCCGCCGCCGTGCGCAGGATGGCGTCGCTCAGCGCGGGGTCGGCGCGCTCGCCGATCAGCAGCTCCTTCGATTCCTGCGCGAGCAGGGCGGCGACGCCGGCGAGGATGACGGCGATCAGCAGGGAGGCTGCGCCGTCCCAGCGACCGTCACCGGTGAGCAGGGTCGCGGTGGTGCCCGCGGCGGCGGCCAGGATGCCGAGGATGGCGGCGGAGTCCTCGAACAGCACGATGAACGCCGGTGGATCCTTGGAGCGGCGGAACGCCTCCCACCAGCCGAGATTGCGCTTGGCGGCGCCGAACGTGCGCACGCTGATCAACCAGGAAGCGCCTTCGAAGACCAGGGAGACGGCGAGCACCCCGTACACCACCAGCGGCTGTTCGATGGCCTGGGGCCGCGCGATCCGGCCGAACCCCTCGTAGGCCGAGACGCCCGCGCCCAGCGCGAAGATGAGCAGCGCCACCACGAAACTCCAGAAGTACAGTTCGCGACCGTAGCCGAAGGGGTGGAAGCGGTCGGCGGGCCGCGCCGAGCGCGAGATGCCGTACAGCAGGAGGATTTCGTTCACCGTGTCGACCAGGGAATGCACGGCCTCGCTCAGCATGGAGGCCGAGCCGGTCATGGCGGCCGCCACGAATTTTGCCAGGGCCACCAATGAGTTGCCGGCAAGGGCCGCCAGGACGGTCGACGCGGTGCCATACTTTTTCACGCGCGCGACAGGGTCCGCGGGGCCGTCCCGGCGGCGCTTGAAGTATTCATGGGCGACCCCACCTTCCCGGGGAACCCGATCCGCCGATTTTTCAACACTCACGATTGTAAGGCCATGACGACCGAAACACAGCCACAGACCCAAGAATCCCCGGCGCAAGACGCGCAGACCCGAGAATTTCAGGCCGAGACCAAGCAGGTATTGCGCCTGGTGATCCATTCGTTGTACTCGCACAAGGAGATATTCCTGCGGGAGCTGATCTCCAATGCGTCGGATGCGTGCGAGAAGCTGCGCTTCGAGGCGCTGGCCAACCCCGAACTGCTGGGGTCGGACGAGATGTCGGTGACCCTGATGCCCGATGCCGCCGCCGGCACCCTGACCGTGAAGGACAACGGCATCGGCATGAACCGGGAGGAGGTGATCGACAATCTCGGCACCATCGCGCGTTCCGGGACCAAGCGCTTTCTGGAAGGCTTGAGCGGCGATTCGGCGAAGGATTCGCAGCTGATCGGTCAATTCGGGGTGGGGTTCTACTCCGCGTTCATCGTGGCGGACCGGGTCACCGTGGTCAGCAAGCGCAGCGGCTTCGACGCGGTGCGCTGGGAGTCGCAGGGCGAGGGGTCGTACGACATCGGGGTCGCCGACAAGACCGACCGCGGCACCGAAGTGGTCATGCATCTGCGCGACGAGGACAAGGAGTTCCTGGAAGGCTCGCGGTTGCGGCAGCTGGTGCGCAAGTATTCGGACCATCTGGGCGTGCCCATCGTCCTGAAAACCGGTGAGACCAGCGAGACCCTGAATCAGGCGAAGGCGTTCTGGACCCGGCCCAAGTCGGAACTGACGGACCAGGATTATCAGGCGTTCTACAAGCACCTGACCCACGACTCGGAGGATGCGCGGGCCTGGGCGCACAACCGGGTGGAAGGCAATCTGGAATACACCTCGCTGCTGTACCTGCCCAAGCGGGCGCCGTTCGACCTGTTCGAGCGCGACCCGCGCGGCGGCGTGCAGCTGTACGTCAAGCGCGTGTTCATCATGGACAAGGCGGCGGAGCTGCTGCCGCCGTGGCTGCGCTTCATGCGCGGACTGGTGGACAGCGCCGATCTGCCGCTCAACGTGTCGCGCGAGCTGCTGCAGAACAACCGCACCGTCGAGAAGATCAAGGCGGCGCTGGTGAAGCGCTCACTGGATCTGTTCGAAGAATTGCACCGCGACAAGCCCGAGGAATACGCGGAGTTCTGGAAGACCTTCGGCGTGGTGTTGAAGGAGGGCGTGATCGACGATGCGGGTCAGAAGACGCGCATCGCGAAGCTGCTGCGCTTCACCTCCACGCAATCCGCGGGCGATGCGGCCGACGTCTCGCTCGATGACTACGTCGGGCGCATGAAGGCCGACCAGAAGGCGATTTACTATTTGACCGCAGACTCCGCGGCCGCCGCCCGCAACAGCCCGCATCTCGAGGGTTTCGGCAGCTCGGGGTTCGAGGTCCTGCTGCTCACGGACCGCATCGACGAATGGGTGGCGAGTCACCTGCACGAATTCGAGGGAAAGACGTTGACGAACGTGGCCAGCGCCGCGGCCGACGTGGCCTCGACCATCGAGACCCCGGAAAAGGCCGCCGCCGAGTCCACCTACAAGGACACGGTGGAGCGGCTGGGCAAGGCATTGCTCGGGAAGATCGCCAGCGCGCAGATTTCGAGCCGGTTGACGGATTCGCCGGCCGTGCTGGTCGCGGGGCAGTTCGGCATGAGTCTGCGGATGGGGCGCATCCTCAAGCAGGCAGGTCAGAACAACCCGTTCGCCACGCTGCCCATCCTCGAACTCAATCCCAAACACGCCCTGGTGGCGCGCCTCAAGGATTGCGCGGACGACGGCGCGTTCGCGGAGCTCGCGCACGTGCTGTACGACCAGGCCATGCTGGCCGAGGGTGGGGAACTCGAGGATCCGGCCATCTTCGTGCGGCGAATCAACAAGCTCATCGTGGAAGGGATGGCGGGCAGTTCGAAGATCATCCTGAGCTGACATGGAGGGCCCTGCCCGGGCGCCCCCACCTGAAACGACGAAGGGCCCGGTTCACCGCCGGGCCCTTCGCGAATCTTCTCGTCGACCGGCAAAATCACCGGCCACGAGATCGGGCGTGTGACGCGCTCAAGTCCAATCGTCTCCCCCGCCGCCACCACCACCGCCCGAGTCGTCCCAGGAACCGGAGTCGTTGACGCCGAAATCGGAGCCGCCCATGTCGCCGTTGCCGGACGGCTGCTGCCAATCGCCGCCCTCGACCGGAGGCGCGGCAGCCCCTTCACGCCGTCCGCCGTCCAGAAAGTGATGTGCCACTTCCTCGCCGGCCACGACGCCGGCACCCACCGCCAGACCCGACGCGAGACCTCCCGCGATCCCCGAACCCATCCCGCCGCCGGGAGCTCCATAGCCCGGCGCGCCATAGCCGGGCGCTGGGTACCCGCCGGGACCGCCGTAGCCGGGCGCTCCGCCCATGGCCGGCGCACCGGCGTACGGGGCAGGCCGACGGCGACGGAACACCATCCACAGGATGGCGACGACGGCGGCTAGCACTAGAACCGTCCCCCAGGGGAACCGCGGCGTGGTGGGACTCGACGTCATGCCG
>CAZZWZ010000003.1:0-7931 GCA_964657955.1 uncultured Steroidobacteraceae bacterium | reverse complement strand
CACCACCGTTCATGCCGATCACGTGGGAATTCTCGGTGCCACGCGGGGCCACGCCGAGCTGCGACTTCAACTCCTGCACCGAGCGCGGGTTCTCGTGCGTCAGACCGGGATCGATCTGCTCGGCCTGGGCGAGCTCGGCTCGCGCCTGCGAGGTCTTGCCCTGCTTCGCGAACAATTCCGCCTGCACATAGTGAGCCTTCGAGCTCTTCGGGTGATCGCGCAACACCTGATCCATCATCTGCTGGGCCTGGTCGAAATGACCCGCCTGCGCAGCCTCATAGATCTGGTGCACCGTGGGATCAGCCGGCGCATCGGCGGCCCACAGCGGTGCACTGAACGAAACCGCCATGGTCAAGGCGGTTGCTGCGATCGTGACCTTCAAAGATTTACGCATACCGGGCCTCCACAGGTCGAATTGACCTTAGCGTCGTTAGATGAGGGCGGTCGCGCTAAGTTCAACCCGCCACCCCCCAAGGCCACGCACCGGCTCACGCGGCGCCGGTGAGGCGAGCGAGACCCTGCAAGAGCCGTCCGACGTCCGCTTCGCCGGTGTACAGGGACATTCCGGTGCGCAGCAGTCCGCCGCGCGACGCCAGCCCCAGCACCTCGACGGCGCGCGCGGCGTAGAAGCTGCCGTCCCACACGCAGACGCCGGCCTCACCGAGGGCCTGCGCCGCCTCGGCCGCCGTCGTCGTCTCCAATGTGATCGAGACGGTGGGCGCGCGCGCGCGCGTGGCGAAATCGGGGCCCCAGACGCGTACTCCGGGCAGTTGCCGCACGGCCTCGTGGTAGCGCCCGGCCACGCCGTGCTCATAGGCGGCGATGCTCGTCATGGCATCGACGAGGCGCTCGCGCGGCGTGCCGCCCACCCCCCAACCTTCCAGGTAATCCACTGCGGCGCGCAAGCCGTCGACGGCGGCATGATTGAGCGTTCCCGTTTCGATCCGGTAGGGCGCCGCGGTGTCCTGCACGCTCAGCCGGTCGGTGGGCAGGCGCTCGAGCGCGCCGGGCTTCGCATACAGCACGCCCACGTGCGGCCCGTAAAATTTGTACCCGGAGCACAGCAGGAAATCCGCGTCCATGGCCTGCACGTCGAGCGGAAAATGCGGTGCGTAATGCACGGCGTCGACCACCATCGATGCGCCGACCGCGCGCGTCAGCCGGCGCGCCGGCGCCAGGTCGTTCACCGTGCCCAGCGCATTCGACGAGGCGCCGATGGCGAGCACCCGGGTGCGCGGCGTGATGCGGGCGGCCAGGTCGTCGTAATCCAGGAGGCCCGTCGGCGCGAGCTTCACCTCGCTGACGACCACCCCCTGTGCGGCGAGCCGCAACCAGGGGCTGCGATTCGCCTCGTGATCCAGCTGGGTGATCACCACTTCGTCGCCGGCCCGCAGCGTGCGGCCGATCGCGGTGCTGAGCGCGTAGTTGAGCGTGGTCATGTTCTGACCGAAGGAGATGCACTCGGGTCCCGCGGCGCCCAGGAACACCGCCAGCGCCGTGCGCGCGCGCCACATGCGCCGGTCCACCTCGCGCGACGGCGCAAAACGGCCGTGCGTATTGACGTTGCACGTGCGGTAGAACTCCGACATCGCGTCGATCACCGCGGACGGCACCTGACTGCCGCCCGGTCCGTCGAGATAGGCGATGTCCGCAGCCAGTGCCGGAAAATCCCGGCGGCTGCGTGCGCTGTGCCCGGCGGTGAAGGCCACTACAGCAGGTCGTAGGTGAAGTCGTAGCCGGTGGGGGTGGGGTCGCGCGGATGAAGCGTCATGCTGCCCCTGGCGCCGGCATACTTGCCGGTGCCGCCGGTGACGGCGAACAGCGAGTCACCCTCGTCCGCAAACGGGCCCTCCACGGTGATCTGACCCGTCTTCAGCGTCAACGTCCAGAAGCATTCCCAGCTCTTGCCGACGACGGTGCGCACGCAGTAGCCCTGGTCCGTGCCGATCTGCGATTTGTTGGCGGCATCGAAAATGCCGTTGGCGAACACCAGCAGATCGCCCACCGAATCACCCTTGGCGCCGAGGTCGACCGTGGTTTCGCCCACCGGTCGCTCCACGACCTTCAGATGCTCGGCGCCGAACGCCGGTGCGAGCAGCGCCGCGCCGGCCGCGACCGCGGACAAGAATCGGATGGATACGTGATGCATGCGGGCCGGTCCTCGAGGAAGCATTGACCGCACGGCTGCGCGGTTGCGGCGATCATAGCAGCAGCGGCGTCCGGTTCGGCAGTCGCCGGCCTCGTCAGAAGTCGCCGGCCGGGATCTCGATCAGGGTGGGGCCGGTGCGGATGAGGGCATCGCGAATCGCGTCGACCAGCGCGCCGGGATTGCCGGCCCGGCAGGCGGCGGCCCCGCAGGCCCGGGCCAGCGCGACGAAATCCGGATTGCGCGCGATCACGCCGGTGAGGGCGATGCCCGATGCCTGCATGTCGTCGCGAATCTGTCCGAGCGCGCCGTTGTTCCAGACCACGATGGGCAGGCTGAGATTTTCCTCCACCGCCGTCATCAGTTCTTGCAGCGTGAACTGCACTCCGAAGTCGCCCGCCAGCGCGAGGACGGCGCGCGCGGGACAGGCGATCTTGGCCCCCAGCGCGGCCGGCAGTGCGAAGCCCAGCGTGCCGTATCCCGACGGATGGAACCAATGGCCGGGCTGGTCGGTGGGATAAGCATAGTTGCCGAAATAGGCGATCTGCGTCATGTCGCTGAACACCACGCCGTCCCAGGGAAGCGCAGCCCGGATGGCCTGCAGGGCCGCCAGCTGCGATCGGACCCTGGCATCGTATTCCCGCTCGATCTGCGCCCGATGGGCGGCGGCGCCGCCGATCCGGGTGCGCCACCCCTGTCGCGCCGTGAGCCCTTCCTGGATGGCCGCGAGGCTGCGGCGCGCGTCGCCCCAGATCGGCACGTCGGCACCGTACTGGTCCGCGAGCTTCGCCGGATCGATGTCGACGCGAATCAACCACCCGCTCAAGGGGAGCTTGAGCGCGGTGAACAGGTCGGTCTCGGCAAGCTCGGTGCCCACCGCCAGCACCACGTCGGCGTCGGCGATCAAGGTCTGCGTCGCGCGGTACGGCAGCGAGGTTCCGAGATTGGACGGGTGGCTCTCGGCGAGCAATCCCTTGCCGGCGGCCGTGGTCACCAGCGGGCATTCGAGCGTGTCGACCAGGCGGTGCAGCTCCGCACCGGCACGCCGCGCACCGCCGCCCGCGATGATGATGGGCCGCGCGGCCAGGTTCAAGAGACGCACGGCCGCGTCGCCGGCCGCGGCCGGCCGGTGCGCAGCGCGGCCAGACATACCCGAAGATGGTCGCGCACGTCCTCGGCGCTCAGCGCCCGACGCACCACGCCGAACACGCCGGCGGCCAGCGCCGCCTGGTCGGGCAATTCGTGCAGCACGCCCCATTGCTTGCCGAGCGACGCGCGCACCGGCGTGCTCGCGATCACCAGCAGGGGCACCGAATCGGTGTAGGCCTGCGCCGCCGCCGTGAGAATGTTGCTGAGGCCGGGGCCGGAGATGGTGAAGGCGGCGGCGGCGCGGCCGCTCAACCGTGCGAAGCCGTCCGCGGCGAATCCCGCGCCCTGCTCGTGACGCACGAGCACGTGTCGCACCCGGGAGTGCGCCAGGCCGCGATACAGCTCCAGATTGTGCACACCCGGAATGCCGAACACGGTGTCGATGTCGTTGACGGCCAATAACTCGACGAGGTAGCAGCCGATGGTCCGCGACATGAAAGCCTCGTGAACGCCGTGGGGCAAAGCGGGTTAGGATTGCGCGCTTCGAGGCAAGAAGCAAAGGTTTTGCGGCATGGACATGGGCATGGTGGTGCGGACCGCGGGCGGTCCCGAGCGCCTGGAGTGGACCGAACTCGAGACCGCGGCGCCGGGCCCGGGCGAGGTGCGGCTGGCGCAGCGCGCGATCGGCGTCAATTTCATCGACACGTATTTTCGCAGTGGGCTCTACCCGTGGCCCACCACGCCGTTGATTCCGGGTGCCGAAGCGGCGGGGGTGGTGGAGGATGTGGGCGCGGGGGTCACCGGGTTGCGGGCGGGTGACCGGGTGGCGTACACGCTGCCGGTGGGGGCCTACCGGACGCGGCGGGTGGTGCCGGCCGACCGGCTGGTCGCACTGCCCGATTCCGTGTCGTTCGAGACGGCCGCGGCCGCGATGCTCAAGGGCCTGACCGCGCAGTTTTTATTGACGTCCTGCTTCGCCGTGCAGGCGGGGCACATCGTGCTGGTGCACGCCGCGGCGGGCGGCGTGGGCCTGATGCTCGGGCAGTGGTTGAAACTGCTGGGCGCCACCGCCATCGGCACCGTGGGGTCGCGCGCGAAGATGGCGCTCGCCGCGGCCAACGGCTACGCCCACGTGATCGACACGTCGTCGGAGGATTTCGCGGCGCGCGTGGAGTCGCTCACGGACGGCCGGCGTTGCGACGTGGTCTACGACTCGGTGGGCCAGGACACGTGGCGCGGATCGTTGCGCTGCCTGAGGCTGCGCGGCACGTTCGTAAGCTTCGGCCAGTCCTCCGGCCCCATGGCGGATTTCAAATTCATGGACCTGGCCACGGGCGGCTCCTTGTTCGCGAGCCGACCCATGCTGTTCGACTACATCAAGACGCGCGGCGAGCTGCAGTCGCGCGCCGACGATTTGTTCGCCCGGCTGGCCGCCGGCCGCATCAGCGCTCACGTGGGGCAGACCCTGGCGCTCGACCAGGCCGCCGAGGCGCATCGTGCGCTCGCGAGCCGGCGCACCGTGGGCGCGACGGTGCTCACGGTATGACGGTGCTCACGGTATGACGGTGTTGACGGCGAAGCGCGTGCCGCCGGTCAGCCGCCGAGCGGCAGGGCGGTGGACTCCTTGATGACGGTCACCGCCACCGAGGAATTGACGGATTGCACGAACGGGATGCGCGACAAGTAATCGAGGTAGAAGGCTTCGTAGGCCTTGATGTTGCGCGTGACGATCTTGAGCAGGAAGTCCCATTCGCCCGTGAGCGTGTAGCATTCCAGCACCTCGGCGCGATCACGGATGGCGGCCTCGAATTTCGCGATGGCTTCGCGACCCGTGGAGGCGAGCTTGACGTGCGCGAACATGGTGACGTCCAGTCCGAGCTGCTGGCGGTCCAGCAGGGCCACGCGCGCCTTGATGACCCCGCTCTGCTCGAGATGCTGGATGCGCCGCCAGCACGTGGTGGTGGACAGGCGAACCTGCGAGGCCAGCTCGGCCACCGACAGCGCACCGTCGCGTTGCAGGATGTCGAGCAATCGCAGGTCGAGCGCGTCGACGGGCATTCCCAGAGGGTCCGCGGTTCTGGACGAATATTCCATTTTTACCGGATTTTCGGAATGAATCGGCCGGATTATTCCCTGCGCCTCGCATGAACGCAACATCCCGGCGGCCGACGCGGTAGATTACCCGGGCGCGGCCGGGTGGCGGAACGCGGCCAGCGCCAACGTCGGGTTACGGGGACCTCATGACCAAGCAGTCGCGATTGCATTTTCCGAACCCGCCGGCTCGACCCGGCGAAGCCCCTGATTTCAGCTACGTACATCTGTCCGCCGCCGGAGCCATCAGCCGGCCCGACGTCAATGCACGCGCGCGGGACCTGGGTTTCCTGTCCACCGAACTGGTGCGGGTGCTCGACGACGCCGGCACCGCGGTGGGGCCGTGGCACCCGCACCTGGATCCGACGGAGCTTCAGGTGGGGTTGCGGCACATGCTGCTCACCCGCATCTTCGACGAGCGCATGCAGCGCACGCAGCGGGCCGGCAAGATCTCCTTCTACATCCGGTCGCTCGGGGAGGAGGCGGTGTCCGTGGCGCAGTGCATGGCATTGCGGCCCGCCGACATGTTGTTCCCGTCGTACCGCAATCAGGGGCTGCACATCACGCGCGGCATTCCGCTGGTGGAGCTGATGAACCAGCTGTTGTCGAACACGCACGACATGTGCAAGGGCCGGCAGTTGCCGGTGATGTACCACTCCAAGTCCAACAACATCTTTTCGATCTCGGGGAATCTGGCGACGCAATTTCCGCAGGCGGTGGGCTGGGCCATGGCGGCGGCGATCAAGGGCGAGGATCACCTGGCGGCGAGCTGGATCGGCGAGGGCAGCAGCGCGGAGGCGGATTTTCATCACGCGCTGCTGTTCGCCTCGGTGTACCAGGCGCCGGTGATCCTCAACGTGGTCAACAATCAGTGGGCCATCTCCACGTTCCAGGGCTATGCCGGCGGCGAGCAGCGCTCGTTCGCGGCGCGCGGACCCGGCTACGGCATCGCCGGCATCCGGGTGGACGGCAACGATTTCCTGGCCGTGTATTCGGTGACGCAGTGGGCGGCGGAGCGCGCCCGCACGGGCGCCGGCCCCACCTTGATCGAACTGGTGACGTATCGCGCGGCCGCGCACTCCACCAGCGACGACCCCGCGCGCTATCGCGCCAAGGACGATCACGAAAAATGGCCGCTGGGCGATCCCGTCCTGCGGCTGAAGCAGCATCTGGTGAGCCTCGGCGAGTGGTCGGAGGAGCGGCACGCCGCGTTGATCGCCGAACTCGAGGCGCTGGTGGCCGCGAGCTGGAAGGAGGCGGTGACCCACGGCACCATGACGGAGGGCCCGCGACTCGACGCCGATCTGATGTTCGAGGACGTGTTCGAGGAGTTGCCGGCAGGCCTGGAGCGGCAGCGCGCGCTGATGCGGGAAGAGCGGGGCTGATGCCATGGCGAGCATGAACATGATTCAGGCCTTGAACTCCGCCATGGACATCATGCTGGGCCGCGACGCGGCCGTGGTGTTGATGGGCGAGGACATCGGTTACTTCGGCGGGGTGTTCCGCGCCACCGAGGGACTGCAGCGCAAGTACGGCGAGCACCGCGTGCTCGACACCCCCATCGCCGAGGGCGGCATCGTGGCGGCCGCGATCGGCATGGGGGTGAACGGGCTGCGTCCGGTGGCGGAGATCCAGTTCGCCGACTACATCTATCCGGGCTTCGATCAGATCGCGAGCGAACTGGCGCGCATCCGGTATCGCAGCGCCGGGGAGTTCTTCGCGCCGGTGACCATCCGCACGCCGTGCGGCGGCGGGATTCGCGGCGGCCAGACACACTCGCAGAGTCCGGAGGGCATCTTCACCCACGTGAGCGGGCTCAAGGTGGTGATGCCTTCGAATCCCTACGATGCCAAGGGCCTGCTCATCACCGCCATCGAGGACGACGACCCGGTCATCTTCTTCGAGCCGAAACGTCTGTACAACGGCCCCTTCGACGGCGATCCGCACAAGCCCGCCGTGCCCTGGAGCAGTCATCCCAAGGGCCAGGTGGACGCGGGGTATTACACGGTGCCGCTGGGCCGGGCCGACGTGGTGCGCAGCGGCTCCGCCGTGACGGTGGTGACCTACGGCACGATGGTGTTCGTTGCCCTGGCCGCCGCCGCCGCCCTGGGCGTGGATGCGGAAATCATCGATCTGCGCTCGCTGGTGCCGCTCGACGTGGACACGATCTGCTCGTCGGTGCGCAAGACCGGGCGCTGCGTGGTGGCGCACGAGGCCACGCGCTTTTCGGGCTTCGGCGCCGAGGTGGTGTCGGTGATTCAGGAGGAATGCTTCTGGGATCTCGAGGCGCCCATTCAGCGGGTGGCCGGCTGGGATACCCCGTACCCGCATGCATTCGAGTGGGAGTACTTTCCCGGGCAGGCGCGGGTCAAGCGGGCACTTTCGTTGGTCTTGGAGGCGGCATGAGCCAGTTCGTGTTCAAGATGCCGGACCTGGGCGAGGGCACGGTGGAAGCGGAGATCGTCGCCTGGCACGCCAAGCCCGGCGATTCGGTGGCCGAGGATCAGGTCATCGTCGAGGTCATGACGGACAAGGCGGCCGTGGAAGTGCCCGCCCCGGTGAGCGGGCGCGTGGTGTCGACCACGGGCCAGCCCGGCGACAAGGT
>CAZZWZ010000002.1:9433-41297 GCA_964657955.1 uncultured Steroidobacteraceae bacterium | reverse complement strand
CAACGCGTCGTAGTGCGGCTGCGCCTGCTCGGCCAGGGTCCGCAACCCGGCGGCGAGCGTCGGTGTGGCCTTGGGTTTCGGCGTTTCGAATCCCGTCGACCGCTCGACCGCCTGGTACCAGGCCGGTGCCCACACCCCGTCCGTGAGTCGCCGCCCCGGCGGCCAGTGCAGCATCTGGGGAGTAAAGGCGATGCCGAGCGCATCGCACAGGCACCGCAGCGTGCGCGCGGGATCGGCGAGGATGTCGGCGGCGTCCACCACCGGCGGCGCCTTGCCGAGGCGGTCGGCCTCGGCCTCGAACAAGGCGCGCTGCTGCACGAAGCCGATGTCCGCCAATTCCACGGTCTCGCGCTTCAGCGCATAAGATGCCAGCACGGACACGGGGTCACGGATGAGAAAGGCATTGCGCGTGTGGACCATCCACCCGCGGTCGTCGTCGTCCAACAAGTGAAGCGTCATGTGTTTCTGATACCAGATCGCGCGGCCGCCGGGCACGGGGCCCGTCAGCATCGCGGCCACCTCGGCCGGATCGCGCGGCTGCGAAGCGATCACCGCGTCGCGCATGGGGTGATCGATGCCGGTGCGCCACAGGTAGGCGGCATAGAAGGGCTCATCGCTGACGGCGGCATCGCCGCGCGCCTCGAACGAACGCATCATGGCCGTCGAAATGTTGCGCGGCCCGGACCACATGGCGATGCGAAGGGGAGATTCGTCCATCAGGTCCCGGTCATCGGTCCGGGCCCTGCGCCGCCTGTGAATCCTTCAAGGCCTCGTACAGGCTTCGCAGGCGCCGGGTCATCTCGCCCGGAAGCGGCGAGGGCAACGGATGGTGGTCGATCTCGCGCACCGGCGTCAGTCCGCCGAAGGTGCCCGTGACGAACGCCTCCTCCGCGGCCAGGGCATGGTCGACGGTGAAATCGCCCAAGCGAACCGGGATGCCGTTCGACTCGCACAAGCGGATGACGTTGGCACGGGTGACGCCGTGGAAACAATACCCGCCCGCGGAGCTGAACACCACGCCGTTTCGCACCCAGAAAAAATTCGTGGCATTGCAGCTCGAGACGAATCCCGCGGGATCGAGCATCAAGGCCTCGTCCGCGCCCGCGTCGATGGCTTCGAGCAGGGCGGTGATGAGATTCAGGCGGCTGTGCGAATTCAGACGCATGTCGAACATGTGGGCCGGCGTACAGCGTATGGATGCGGTATGCAGGCTCAGACCGCGCGTCACCAGCGCGGCGCTCGGCATCTTGTACTCCGCAACGATGGCCACCGTCGCAGGTCCGATGGCGTTGCGCGGATCCTGATTGGGTGCGGATTTTTCCCCGCGGGTCACCATGAGACGGATGTGAACGCCGTCGCGCATCCCGTTGGCATCGAGCAGACGACGCGTTTCGGCAATCAGCGCGGCCCGGTCCCGTCCCACATCCAAGCGTATGCGGCCCGCGCCCCAGTACAAGCGGTCGAGGTGTTGATCGAGGAACAAGAGCGCGCCCTTGTGCAGTCGCAGTCCCTCCCACACCCCGTCGCCGACCACGAAGCCGCCGTCGAAGATGGACACCCGCGCCGCCTCGCGTGCGACCAGCCGTCCATCGAGACTCACCAGCGCAGCGGCATTGCGTGAATCGGCGGCAAAATCCTGACTGCCGGCCAATCGCTACTGCTCCAAGTCCGGATAGGGGCCTTTGCCCTCCTCCGCGATGAACCGGTCGACGCGCTCGGTCAGAACCGGCAGGGGCACAGAACCCAGTTCGAGTACGGCGTCGTGAAAGGCGCGCACGTTGAAATGAGCTCCGAGGAGTTTCTCCGCCTTGGCCCGTGCATCGAGAATGCTCATCTCGCCGAGATAGTAGGAGAGTGCCTGCCCCGGCCATGCGATGTAGCGATCGATCTCCGTTTGAATCTCGTGCTCCGGCAGCGCGGTGTTTTCGCGGAAGTAAGCGATCGCGCGGTCACGGGTCCAGCCCTCCGCGTGGATGCCGGTGTCGACGACCAGACGGGCCGCGCGCCAGATCTGGTATCCCAGCATGCCGAAGCGGTCGTACGGGGTGTCGTACATTCCCATCTCGACGCCGAGCTTCTCGCAATACAGCGCCCACCCTTCGCCGAACGCGGAGACGTAGGTGTGCTGGCGGAATTCCGGTTGATCCTTGTGCTCCATGGCGATGGGGATCTGGAACGCATGGCCGGGCGCCGATTCGTGCAGCGTGAGCGCCGTGAGATTGTAGAGAGGCCGGCTCGGCAGGTCGTAGGTGTTGATCAGATACAACCCCGGGCCGCCCCGCCCCGCCGTGTAGAACGGCGCCAGATCGTCCGGCACGGGCCGGATGGCAAAACGCGCACGCGGCAGGTAGCCGAAGAACTGCGACGCCTTGCCGTCGAATTTCTTCGCGATCCACGCGCCGCGCATCAGCAATTCCGCGGGAGTTTTTGCGTAGAACTGCGGATCCGTCCGCAGCGAGCCGATGAACGCCGACAACTCTCCGTCGAAACCGGCCTCCCGCATCGCCGCCGTCATCTCGGCACGCAACCGGGCCACTTCCCGCAGCCCCAGGGCGTGTATCTCCGCAGGGTCTTTGTCAAGAGTGGTGAACTCGCGGATCTTCGCGCGGTAAAAGGCTCTGCCGTCGGGCAAATCCCGCGCCGCCAGGGTGGTGCGGGTCCGCGGCAGGTACTCGACGCGCATGAATTCCAGCAGCGCCCGATACGCCGGCTGCACGGCATCCTGGATGGTTTTGAGAGCCTGCTCCCGCAAACCGGCCTGCTCGGCGGCAGCGATTCCCGGCATGTCCTGGAACGGCACGTAGAAGAGACTGGCCTCGGCTGCCACGTCCGTGACGGCGGTGATGGACGCGTCCCGGCCCTGCATGGTCACCCGGGGCGGCGTGAAACCGCGGGCGAGGCCGGCCCGCATCTCGTCCATCTGCTCGCGGAAATAGCGAGGGATGTCCCGCATCTGCGATATCCAATTGCGGTAGTCCTCGAGGGATCGGAACGTGCGCCGGGCCGTGTACCCGAGATTCGTCCAGAACGTCGTGTCCGCATTCGCCGGCATTTCAAAATCGCGAAAGCGCTGATTCGCGATCAGCACGTCGATTTGCGGGGCATACACCGCATAGTTGACCCGCTCCGCCGGCGACAGCTCGCTGCGCGCGATGGCGTCCAGCTTCCGGCGCACGTCCTGCCAGTACCGAAGGCGGCTCTCCTGCGCCGCGGGACGCACGTCAGGGAGGTGGTCCGCGATGGGCTTCTGACTGTCTTCGTCGTCGGGTAGCTGCGCCTCGCGCCAGGCCCATTCGGCCGTGTAGAGCGCTTTGAGGGCGGCATCCGCATCGCGGGATGGAGCCGACTGCGCATGAGCAGCACCGCAACCCGCGCACGCCAGCATCAACAGGCCTGCCTTGGAGGACCGCGCCGAAGACGCCCTGCCGTCGACGCCGCCCGGCGCGTCCCCCGCCCCGCCGACGTCCGAGATTTTCCTCCGCTGCGTCATGGTCGCCATAGAAAAGCAGATCAGAGGTCCCGCGACAAGATGAGTTTCAGCACCCAGTGATCCGAAGCGCCGGTGAGGCCCGCGCCGACCCCCGCTTCGATGCCCACCGCTTTGGTGTTGACGTCGACGACGGCGAACAATTGGTGGGATTGGCGCGCCGCCGGCAGAAAGTGGCTGAGGCGACCAAAGTCGTCGTATTCTTCCAGGGCGATCTTGCAGGTCTCGCTGATTGCCATCGCCACGCGGGATTCCGGCACGACTTCCAGCTTCGCGAAGCCGTTCCAGGAATTGTCGACGATGGGATTGAAGATGAAATCGAAGCGGCCGACATGCGCACCGATGATGGGGCGGATCTCCGACGTGTAGGCACGCTCGTCCCAGTGAGCCGTATTGAAGCTGAATTCGAAGTTCACGCCGTAGAAGAACTCGCGCTTGACGGCGTCCGGGGTGACGAACAAGGTGCGGAGCTTGAATCCATTGTACGCAACACCGCCGTTGCGCGTGATCGTGTACAACGGAAAATACAAGCCGCCCTCGAACCAGGGCGTCACGCCATAGGCCCACTCGGTGACGCCGTTCAAAGACCGGTCCGGTACGATCCCGCCCGCGAAACGCGGGCTCGTGGCACCGCTCGCGGTGTAGTTGTTGTGCCACGTCAGATTGAACGCACCGGTGGGCGCGATCGAAGCGTCGTATACCTGAATTTCATCCGTTTGGGCCACCGCGGCGGATGCATAACCGACGATCAGCAAGATGACCAGGAAGAGACGCTCGATCGAAACGATTCTCATTTTACCGGGCTCTAAGGTGATACGTCCTGCGCACTTGATACAGGCATTGACTCGGCAATGCAAAGCGCGTGTCGAAGATGCGATCGAGGGCAACGGCTTCCTCGTGCGGCGCATGGGCGCCGCGTCGGCGGCACGCTGGTGCGGTCTTGCGCGGAAGCCTCGCAACCTAGTAACGTCCGCGCACGACAACCGCTCGCGAGGCCTCGAATGAAAACGCTGCTGCTGCTCGTCCTGTTCGTCCCGACGTGGGCTCTCGGTGCCGCTCCGAGCGTACCGCGGGCGAAAGCGGAGGCGTTTCTGGGAAGTGTCGTCGCCGGTGACATCGGGGGGGGCTATGACCGGCTGTTCGTGGGCTCGGCCATTCCCAAGAACAAACCCCAGGCGGTCACGCTCTTGAAGACCCAGACCCAGTCCGGTCTGCCGCTCTACGGCAAGATGCTCGGGTATGAGCTGCTCAAGGAGGAGGCGTATGGCACGTCCATCGCCCGGCTCGTCTACGTTTTGAAGTCGGAGCTCGGTCCCACGATCTGGGAATTTTATTTCTACAAGGGCACGGATGCCTGGACGCTGTCGAACGTCGCCTTCAACGATCAGTACACGCTTCTCAGGTGACCGGCAATCGTGCGGCCCGGCTGAAGTTATCCACAGGCTCCGAGCGGTTCTGGGAGGTCGTCCCAATTCGGAAAATCATGGAGCGGGAAACGAGACTCGAACTCGCGACCTCAACCTTGGCAAGGTTGCGCTCTACCAACTGAGCTATTCCCGCGGCGAGTATCGGCCCCGCGTCAGAGGCGCAATTGTAGGGCCGCAACCCATGGAGTCAAGGAGAACAGCGGCAAAAACCGTTCCAGGGCATTGAGTCGGGCGGATATTCAAGTAAAAATAGGTTGATGAACGTATCCGTCTCCGAAGTGCTGTCCCACACGCCGCCCTGGGTATTCGTTCTTTTCGCCTATCTGGTTTGGATCGGATTGCAGCGTCTGAGGCCCAGCGTACGGCCGGTGGGCAAGACGTGGATCACTCCGAGCATTTTTATTGCCTGGGGGTTGGCGGGCCTGTTGCGCCGGCCGGAGAGCTTCTCGTTCGTCGCGATTCATTGGGCCGTCGCCGCCTTGATCGGCGGCATCGTGGGATCGCTGGGGGGCATGAAACTGACGGTGGACCATCCGCGGCAGCTGGTCCTGCTGCGGGGCAGCATCCTGCCGCTGCTGCGCATCCTGACGGTGTTCGGAGCGCACTATTTCCTGCAGGTCGCCATGGCGTTGCATCCGGACAATCGGGCGACGTTCACGGCGTGGGATATCTACGTATCCGGCGCCAGTGCCGGGTACTTCTTCGGCTGGTCGATGCGATTCCTGCAGGCCTACCGCACCGCCCCTCAGACCGACCTCGCACCGGTGGTGGCCCTGAAGGCCTGACGCCGCGCGACCCCCGTTCCACGAAGGCGGTCGGCAGTCGCGGCGTCCGGGTCGTCAGTGACTCGACCCGCCGCGCAGTTCGGGCCAGGCCAGGCGCAGGTAGGCGATCATCGACAGCAGCGTGAGCACCACGGCCACCGCCGTCAGGCCGATGCCGAGCCGGTAAACCGGGATGCCGAACACCGTCTGGCGGAACAGCAGGAACGACAGCCCGACGATCTGCATCACCGTCTTGTACTTGCCCAGCAGCGAGACCTTGACCTTCCCGCGCGCGCCGATCTCGGCCATCCATTCGCGCAGCGCCGAGATGGCGATCTCCCGACCGATGATCACGATGGCGGCGATGGCCATGAACCAGCGCGGATCGCGGCTCACGATCAGGATCAACGCGACGGCGACGATCAACTTGTCCGCCACCGGGTCCAGGAACGCGCCGAGCCGGGAGGTCTGGCCGAGCTTGCGCGCGTAGTACCCGTCGAGCGTATCGGTGATGCCCGCCAGCGCGAAGGCGGCACAGGCGGCGGGGTCCTTCCAGGGCGACGGCAGCAGGTAAAACAACGCGATGATGGCGGGGATCATCAGAATCCGCAGCCAGGTCAGCGCATTCGGCAGATTCCAATTCGAGCCGGAACCGTGCGGCGCGTCCGTCGAACCGCCGTGCTTACTGTCCTGGGTGAAGGTGTTCATAGATTACCTGGGCCAGATCGCGTCCGAGCCCGCGGATTTGAACGAAATCGTCGACGCCGGCACGCAAAATGCCCTGCAGCCCACCGAATTGCTTCAGCAGTTCGCGTCGTTTGACGGGCCCCAGGCCCGGAATGGTCTCGAGAATCGATTGGCTGTGGCGCTTCGCGCGTTTTCGCCGGTGGCCCGCGATGGCGAAGCGATGCGCTTCGTCCCTCACGCGCTGAATCAGATGCAAGGCTCGAGAGTCCGGAGGCAGTATAGTGGGCGCATCCTGGCCCAACAAGAACAGTTGCTCCTGGCCCGGCCGTCGATCGGGGCCCTTGGCCACGCCGATCAGGGCGATCCCGGTCACCCCGAGTTCGTCGATGACCCTGCCGGCTTCGGCCAGCTGGCCCTTGCCGCCGTCGATCAGCAGGATGTCGGGCTTCAGCGTCTCGCCGTCGCGAATGCGCTTGTAACGGCGGGTCAGCGCCTGGTACATCGCCGCATAATCGTCGCCCGGCGTGATGCCGGCGATGTTGAAGCGCCGGTAGTCGCTCTTGAGGGGCCCTTCGCTGCCGAACACCACGCAGGATGCGACCGTGTCCGTGCCGCCGGTATGGCTGATGTCGAAACACTCGATACGGCCCGGCACCTCGCCGAGTTCGAAGGCGTCTCGCAATTCCTCGAGACTGGAGGCGATGTCGTCGCGCGCCAGTCCGCGCATCTTCAGAGCCTGCTCGGCGTTGTTGCGCATCATGTCGAGCCAGCGCGCGCGAATCCCGCGAACCGATGCGCTGATGCGCACCTTGCGGCCCGCCCGTTCGGCCAGGGTGGTTTCGAGCACGGTCATGTCGTCGAAATCGTGTTCCACCAGGATTTCGGCAGGCGCCTCGCGCTCCAGGTAATACTGGCCGACGAATTGCGCCATGACCTCCTGCGGCTCGGCGAGCGGCGCCCGCGGAAAGAACGTCGTGCTGCCGAGGCTGCGGCCGCCCCGGACGAACATCAAGGCGACGCAGTATTCGCCGTTGCTGACGGCAACGGCGATGACGTCGGCATCGTGGTCGCTTCCCGAGGTGACGATCTGCTGCGACTGGATGACCTTGAGGTTCGCGAGCTGATCCCGGGACCGGGCCGCCTCCTCGAAATCCAGCCGCTGCGCGGCGCTCTCCATGCGGCGTCCGAGCTCCTGCTGGACTTCGTCGTCCCGTCCCTCCAGCACCTTGATGGCGGCAGCCGCATCGCGTGCGTAATGCTCCTTCGTGATGAGCCCGACGCAGGGCGCGGTGCACCGTTGAATCTGGTATTGCAGGCACGGACGCGAGCGATTCGCGAAATAGGTGTCCTCGCAGTTGCGCAGCCGGAAGAGCTTTTGCAGCTGCTGAAGGGTTTCGCGAACGGCGCCGGCCGACGGATAGGGTCCGAAGAAGCGGCCGGGTTCCTTGCGCGCTCCGCGATAGAAGGCGAGCCGGGGAAATTCGTGCTGGGTTTCCAGGTGAACGAACGGGAAGCTCTTGTCGTCCCGGAGCACGACGTTGAAGCGCGGCCGGTGCTTCTTGATCAGGTTGAATTCGAGGAGCAGCGCTTCCGTGTCCGAATTGGTGATCGTGACTTCCATGCGATGCGTTCTGGCGACCAGCGCCTGCACCTTGGGCTGCACGTTGCTCGCCTGGAAATAGGATCCCACCCGGCTCTTGAGATTGCGTGCCTTGCCGACATAGAGAATGTCGTCGCGCGCATCCAGCATCCGGTACACGCCGGGACGGGCCGGCAGGCTGTCGACGAAGGATTTCGCATCGAACGGCGGGCTGATCGCGTTCACGGCATCGCCGCGCCGGGCTTCGGCGGTGCAAGATTCGCGGCGGCGCGCGCTTCGCCGACGACGGCTTCGAACATGGCGGTGGTCAGGCGCCGCGTCTGCGTGTTGTAACGGCTGCAATGATAGGAATCGACGAGCACGCGGCCCCCGCCCACCACGTGCCGCGCGCCGTGCGCGAATTTGAACCTCGCCGGTGAGAGCCCGAGGCTGCGCAGAACGGCCGCGTGCGCAATGGCACCCAGCGCGAGAATGGCGCGCACTTCGGAACCCGAGGCCAGTTCGGCGCGCAGATACGCGTTGCAGGTGTCGATCTCGACCGGCATGGGCTTGTTGTCGGGAGGCAGGCACTTGACGGCGTTGGTGATGCGCGCATCCAAGAGTTCGAGGGGGTCGTCGGCGCGCAGCGATACGGCCTGCGTGGCCATGCCGTATTTGAACAAGGTGGCATAGAGCAAGATGCCGGCATGATCCCCGGTGAAGGGGCGCCCGGTGCGATTGGCGCCGTGCTTGCCGGGCGCGAGACCGACGATGAGCAGGCGTGCATGGGCCGCACCGAAGGGCGGCACCGGCCTGCAGTGGTAATCGGGATGCTCGGCTTTGACCGAGTCCAAGAACGCGGCCAGACGCGGACAGCGCCGGCAGTGGGAATCGAAGACGTTGCTCATTGGCGGATCGCAGGTGTGCGCGGCGGTTCGAGAGCATAAAAAACGGGCTACGAGGAATCAATCCACGTAGCCCGCCATCGAGTGCGCCTGGAATTTGGACTAACCCGAGCGCAACCCAAACCTCGCCGACCCGGCCCCCGGCCCCGAAAAAAATTCCCGCGGACGCCGGATGAACTGCGCGATCACCAAGCCTGTCGGGCGGCGCACGCTACATGGCGGGGCGGGAAGTCGGGCGTCAGAATATCACCTGCACACCCGTAGGCAACCCGGTTTTTCAAAAACCGTCGGCACGCTACGCGAGTATTTCTAGATAATACTCGTAAGCTACTGTATTGCATGTATAAAAATACGTCCGGATGCTCTGGTTGGGGATGCGGCACCACCGTCGGCGCGGCGGGTTTGGCCGGCGCGCACGTCGGGCCGGCGCCGTGAGTTCGGCCGGTGCGGCAGGTCCGGCCGGTGCGCCGCGTTCAGCCGGCACGCACCGGCCGCCGGTTCGTGCCGGCGCGGCGTGCGATGAGCATGGCCAGCTCCAAGGCCTGTTCGGCGTTCAACCGGGGGTCGACCATGGACCGGTAGGCTCTGGCGAGATCGGCCTCGGCGAGTCCGCGCGCGCCGCCGATGCACTCGGTGACGTCCTCGCCCGTCAATTCGATGTGGACGCCGCCGAGCATGGAGCCGGACGCCTCGTGAATGCGAAACGCGGCCTCCACCTCACCGAGGATGTTGTCGAAGCGTCGGGTCTTGACGCCGCCCGCGGTGGTCTCGGTGTTCCCGTGCATGGGATCGCAGATCCACAGGACCTGGCAGCCGGTGGCGCGCACGGCCTGGATCATTTCCGGGAGGCGCCGTTCGATGTCGCGCACCCCGAAACGATGGATGAACGCCAGGCGCCCGGGCTGGTTCTGCGGGTTGAGCGTATGCACGAGCTCCTGCAACCACTCCGCGCTCATGGCGGCGCCCACCTTCACGCCGATGGGGTTGGCGATGCCGCGGAAGTATTCGACGTGCGCACCGCCGATCTGCGCCGTGCGCATCCCGATCCACGGCATGTGGGTGGACAGGTTGTACCACTTCTTCTGACGCTCGATGTAGCGCGTCTGCGCCTGCTCGGAGAGCAGGTGCAGACCCTCGTGACTGGTGTAGAAATCGCCGCGGGTGACCGCGTGAACCCGCTGCCCGCTCATCGACTCGAAGAAATCGAGCGACTCGCCGATCGAGTCGACGATCTTCTGATAGGCATCGCGCAACGGCGCGTGACGCAGGAAACTCAGGTCCCAGTACTCGGGGTGATGCAGATCGGCGAATCCGCCATCGATGAGTGCCCGCACGAAATTCAGCGTGAGTGACGCGCGCTCGTACCCGCGGAGCAGCAGTTCGGGATTCGGCTCGCGCTCCGCGGCGCTGAACCCGGGACGATTGACGTTGTCGCCGCGGAAACACGGCAGCGTGACGCCGTCCTTGGTCTCGGTGTCGGCCGAGCGCGGCTTGGCGTACTGTCCGGCGAAACGGCCCACCCGGATCACGGGCTTCTTCATGCCCTGCAGCAGCACCAGGCTCATCTGCAGCAGAATTTTCAAGCGCCGCGCGATGTTGTCCGATTCGCAGTCGTCGAAACTTTCGGCACAGTCGCCGCCCTGCAGCAGAAATTCCTCGCCGCGCTGCGCCCTGGCCAGCCGGTCCCGCAGCGCCTCCACCTCCCACGACACCACCAACGGCGGCAGGCGGCTCAAGGCGGCGACGGCGCGCTCGAGGGCCACGGGATCGCCGTACACGGGCTGCTGCGTCGCGGGCAGCCGCTGCCAGCTCGTGGGGTTCCAGGATGTCAGGGCGGGGCTCTTGGACATGGCGCGCATGCTACGGCAAAATGCCGCCCCGACCAATACCGGGCCGCCGCCCCCACCCCCGAGACAATCGCCATGCACGACAGCCAAGAGACCCTCCGCGCCCTCGGTTTGCGCGACCTGAATTCGGGCACCTGGTCCGGCAGTCACGGCTGGAGCGAGGCATCGTCCGGCGGGATGATCGACTCGGTCAATCCCGCCACCGGCGAACGCCTGGCGCAGGTGCGGGGTGCGACGGCGCAGGACTACGAAACCGTCCTGACCGCCGCGGTGGCCGCGGCGCGGGAGTGGCGCCAGGTGCCGGCGCCGAAGCGCGGCGAGATCGTGCGGTTGCTGGGCGAGGAGCTGCGCCTCAACAAGGATGCGCTCGGCAGCCTGGTCTCGCTCGAGAACGGCAAGATCAAGGCCGAGGGCGACGGTGAAGTCCAGGAGATGATCGACATCGCCGATTTCGCCGTGGGCCAGTCCCGCATGTTGTACGGCAACACCATGCACTCCGAAAGGGTGCAGCACCGCATGTACGAACAATGGCATCCGCTCGGCGTGGTGGGCGTGATCTCCGCCTTCAACTTTCCGGTCGCCGTCTGGTCGTGGAACGCGTTCCTCGCGGCCATCGGCGGCAATGCCGTGGTCTGGAAGCCCTCGGCGAAGACGGCGCTGTGCGCCGTGGCCGTGCAGACCATCTGCAACCGCGTGCTGCAGCGGCATGCGGTGCCGCCCATCTTTCAGCTGTTCATCGACCCAGGAGTCGAACTCGCCACGCGTTTCGTCGACGATCGGCGCGTGGCGCTGGTTTCGTTCACCGGCTCGACACAGGTGGGAAGGCAGGTGGCCGTGCGCGTCGCCGAACGGCTCGGCAAGAGCCTGCTCGAATTGGGAGGCAACAACGCCATCATCGTGGACGAGAGCGCCAACCTCGATCTGGCCGTGCCGGCCATCGTCTTCGGAGCGATCGGGACCGCGGGCCAGCGCTGCACGTCCACCCGACGCGTCCTGGTGCACCATTCCCGGGCCGGGGAGCTCGAGCGACGCTTGGTCGCCGCCTACCGCCAGGTGCGGATCGGGGATCCACTGGACCCCGCCACGTTGATGGGACCACTCATCGATGCGGGCGCGGTATCGCGCTACCGCGCGGCCATCGCGGCGGCGCAGTCGCAGGGCGGCGAACTGCTGTGTGGCGGGACCGTCCTGCCGCGGGCCGGCCATTTCGTCGATCCCGCGATCGTCCGAGCCACGGCCGACATGCCCATCGTCGCCGCCGAAACCTTCGCGCCGATCTTGTACCTGGTGAGCTACACGACCCTGGAGGAAGCGGTGGCGCTGCAGAACGCGGTGCCCTACGGGCTCTCATCCGCCGTGTTCACGGACCGGCTGCAGGTGGCCGAACGATTTCTGTCCGCCGACGGCAGCGACTGCGGCATCGCCAATGTGAACCTGGGCACCTCGGGAGCCGAGATCGGCGGCGCCTTCGGCGGTGAGAAGGATACCGGGGGCGGCCGCGAGGCGGGTTCGGACTCCTGGAAAGCCTACATGCGACGGCAGACCAGCACCATCAACTGGAGCTCGGCATTGCCGCTGGCCCAGGGGATTCGTTTCAGCGTGTGAGCCAGGACTCGATCTGCGCCGCACGTGCGTTCAACCGGGCCGCGGAAACCGGCCCCAGGGTCTTGAGATCCTGTGCGTAGGAGGATACGCGGTACTCCTCGATCCACGTGCGCAGCTCGTCGAGCAGTGGAATCCAGCGCAGCTCGGCGGCGACCCGGGTCTCCAGCTGCCGGCTGCGGGCGGCCCACTCGCTCAACTCGATCAGGATCTGCGGCGATTCGACGCCGCGCGCGAACAGCCGCTGCCAGCGGCGGATCTCCGCCTTCAAGTAGCGCGGCAGCTGCCGCAGCGCATCCGCCGGGGCGTCGGCCATCGTGTCCGGGTCGAACAGACGCCGCAGATGGGCATGACTCTCCTGCGCCAGCGCGGCGAGCGACGTGCGCGACCGCGGATCGTCGAGCATGCGGCGCAGCGCGCGCGCTTCGGTGAACCAGCCGAGCGCGTTGTCCAAATTTTGCGTCAGTGCCGAATGGAGGTGTTCGCGGCCCCCGTCCAACGCGGCGGCGAACGCTTCCCGCGTGCGCGGCGCGTCGGTGTCACCGAAGCAGGCGCGGCGGAAGGTCCATTGCAGCAGCGCATGGCGCAACGCATCGCCGTCGAGGTAGGGACTCGCGGCCAGCAACAGCCGGGTGTCGGAGGCGATCCGCCTGGCCGCATCCTTCTCCTGGGCGGGCAACATGACGCGGGCGAGACGCACCGCGTTTCGCCGCCAGAGGCGCTGCGCCTCGGGCAGCGTCCACTCGAAGCCCACCCGCAGCGTGCCGTCGTCGTCGGACAACGTCGGGTGGACGGTCACGCTTCCCGACGCCATCTCGATGGCGCGCGCGTCGGGCACTTCGTCCAGCTCGAAGCGACGCCACGGGGCCGGATGCGCCCGTCTCGCGAGGCCGTCGAGTTCGGCACGTGCCGCGGGCGCGCAGCGGCGCCGCAACTCGCCCAAGTCGCTGCCGTGCGCCGCGTCGCGCCCGTCCGCGATCACGACCAGCCGCACGGTGAGGTGCTCCGGCACCGCGCCGGGGTCGAAACGCACCAGCGGTGCCGGAACACCGCGCGATGCCTGCAGCCATTGCCCGAGCCGCTGCGGATTGGCGGGGCCGCCCATGTCTTCCAGAAACGCCGCCGCGGTGGCCGCGATGGGTATCAAGCCGCGACGCACGTCCTTGGGCAGCGATCGCAGCAGCGCCTCCACCCGCGGCGCCGCGAGGCCGGGGACCGCGTCGTCCACGTGCGCCTGCGTGAGTCCGGGCAGCGCGAGCAACGGCACCTCGAGCGTCGCGCCGTCGCCGTCCTCGCCCGGCGCAAACCGGTAACGCACGGGAACCTCGAACGCCGGCAGCGCGGCACGTTCGGGAAACCGGGCCAGGGCCGCGGGATCGGGCTGCCGCAACAAGATGTCGTCGGGCCGCAACGCGAGCGCGCTCAGTTGCGGCGTCGACAGGTGGCGCGTGAAGTACTCCAGGGTGGCGGCGCTGGAAACCTGGCGCGGCAGCACGCGGTCGTAGAACTCGACGAACCGCTCGGCCGGTTGCACCAGATCCCGGGTTCGCAGGCGCTCCTCGAGCCGCTGCGCCGCGCCGACGGCGTCATCGTTGTGCCGCACCCACGCGGGCCGGCGCGACAGGCGGTGAAAGACCAGGGCCTCCCGCGCGAAGATCAAGCGCGACTCCTCCGGCGCGATGGGCCCGTAGTTGACGACCCGGTCGGCACTCAGCGTCAGTCCGAGAAACGTGACGCGTTCGCGCGCCGTCACGGCGTCGCGCCCCTCGTCCCAATCAGGCTCCAGATGCTCTCGCTTCAAGAGATGATGTGCGGCGGCCTCGATCCACATGGGTTCGATCTCGGCGACGGCGCGCGCGAACACGCGCGACGTCTCGACGATGTTCGCCGCCATCACCCAGCGCGGCCTCCGGCGGCGCAGCGGCGAACCCGGGAGGATATGGAAGCGCACGCCGCGCGTCCCGACGTAGGCGCCGTCCTCCCCGCGGCAGCCCACCATGGTGCAGAAGCCGGCCAGCAACGCACGGTGCAAGCCGGCGTAGCCGGCCGGTTTCGTGCCGGCGACGATCCCGAGTTCGCGCGCCCGCTCGGCAACCTGGGTCCGGACTTCCTCCCACTCGGACAGGCGCAGCAGCGACAGACCACGCTCCTTGCACCAGCGGCGCAATTCACGCCGCGAACCCTCGCGCGCTTTGCGATAGGCGCGCCACAATTTGACCATGGCCGAGAATTCCGAGCGACCATCCTCGAAGGCCGCC
This sequence comes from uncultured Steroidobacteraceae bacterium, assembly GCA_964657955.1. Lineage (GTDB taxonomy): Bacteria > Pseudomonadota > Gammaproteobacteria > Steroidobacterales > Steroidobacteraceae > Bog-1198. The sequence continues at coordinate 26,741 of CAZZWZ010000002.1, read as the reverse complement.
GTGGCGGGGTCCTCGTTCGCGCCGTCGCGATGCTCGAGGCGGGGATCGGGAACGCTCAAGCCGGCGACGACGGCCAGCACCTCGTTTTCGGCGTGGAAGCGCTGGCTTTCGAGCAGCGCGCGCGCGAGCCGCGGATCGAGCGGCAGGCGCGCCATCGCGCGTCCGCGCCGGGTGATGCGCCGCTGCGCGTCCAGGGCCTCGATCTCCTGCAACAAACGGTAGCCGTCGCCCAGCGAACGGCCGTCCGGCGGATCGATGAAGGGAAAGTCCTCCGCGGCGCCCAATCCATCGGCCGCGAGGCGCAGCAGCAGCGCGGCCAGATTGGTGCGCAACACCTCGGGCTCCGTGAACGGCGCGCGCGCCTCGTAGTCCGCCTCCGCATACAGGCGGACGCAGACGCCCGGGCCCAGTCGGCCGCAGCGACCCTTGCGTTGATCGGCGCCGGCGCGGGATACCGGCTCGATGGGCAGGCGCTGCAACCGATTGCGCGGACTGTAACGGCTCACGCGCGCGAGGCCCGAGTCGATGACCGCACGAATGCCGGGCACGGTGATCGACGTTTCCGCCACGTTGGTGGCCAGGACGATGCGCCGGCGTCTGCCCGGCTGAAAGATCCGCGTTTGTTGTTCCCACGCCAGCCGCGAATACAGGGGCAGCACCTCGACGTCGGCGCTCAGTTCGCGCTCGAGCAATTCGCCGACGTCGCGAATTTCGCGCTCGCCCGGCAGGAACACCAGCACGTCACCCGGTCCGTCGGTGGCGACATCGCGATAGGCCTGAAGCACCGCGAGCGGCAGATCGAAGTCTTCGGCATCCGGCCCGCCGGTACCCGCGTCGCTGCCCGCGTCGGCAGGCGTGGCGTACCGCACCTCGATGGGGTAACTGCGGCCGCTGACCTCGATGGTGGGCGCACCGCCGAAGAATTGCGCCACGCGCTCGACGTCGAGCGTCGCCGACGTCACGATCAACCGCAGATCCGGGCGTCGCGGCAACAGCCGTTTCAACACGCCCAGCAACAGGTCGATGTTGAGCGTGCGCTCGTGAGCCTCGTCGACGATGATGGTCTCGTAACGCCGCAGCAAGGGGTCGGAGGCCAGCTCGGCCAGCAACAAACCGTCGGTCATCAACACCAGCCGCGTCGCCGCGGAACCCTGGTCGGCGAAACGGACCCGGAATCCCACCGTTTGGCCCACCGGCTGCGAGAGCTCCTCGGCGATGCGCGCCGCCAACGCGCGCGCCGCGATGCGCCGGGGCTGGGTATGCGCGATCAGCCCCTCGATTCCGAGCCCCAGTTCCAGGCAGTACTGTGGCAGCTGCGTGCTCTTGCCCGATCCGGTTTCGCCCGCGACGATCAGGACTCGATGCCGCCGGATCGCCTCCAGGATTTCGTCGCGGCGCCGGGTGATCGGCAGATCGGCGCGCTTGAAGACCAATGGCACGGCCGCGCGCTGCTGCGCCGAGCGCTCGCGCGCCGCCCGCGCCTTCGCGCGCTGCGCATCGGCGGGCGGAGCTTCTGCCGGCGGCGCCTTTACCGGCCGCGCCGCTGCAGGTTGTCCCATGTCAGGCGGCAACTCATTCGCCACGCTTGACCTCTTGCCAGAGCGCCTCCTGCGCAACGAGCCCGAGTGCCGCGAAGACCAACCCGCGCTGCGTCGCCAGGCGCTCCATGCCGTGAAATCGCCGTGCGAATTTGCCGTTCGCCGCGCGCAAGGCGGCTTCCGGGTCGACGTCCAATTTGCGCGCGAGGTTCGCTGCCGCGAACAACAAATCGCCCACTTCCTCGAAAATGGCCCGGCGATCGGGGTCGGCGGCGGAGGCGGCCTCGCGCACCTCGGCCAGCTCTTCGGCCACCTTGTCGGCCGTCGGACCCGGGTGCTCGAAGTCGAACCCCACCCGCGCGGCGCGCCTGCTGAGTTTGTCGGCACGCATCAGCGCCGGCAGCGCCAGAGGCACTCCGTCCAGGGCGCTGCAGGCACCGCCCGCCGCCGCCGCCCGTTCCCGTGCCTTGATGTCTTCCCACGCGACGCGCGGGGCCTCGTCGGCCACCGCGGCGGCAGTTGAACCGAAGACGTGGGGATGTCGACGGATCAGCTTGTCGCTGATGGCGGCGATCACCCCGTCGAAATCGAAGTGCCCCGCCTCCTCGGCGAGCTGCGCGTGAAAGACGACCTGGAACAACAGATCCCCCAGTTCATCCTCGAGATGCGGCATGTCGTTGCGCTCGATGGCATCGACCACCTCGTAGGCTTCCTCGACGGTGCACGGGGCGATGCTCGCGAACGTCTGCGCGCGATCCCAGGGGCAACCATCCGCACCGCGCAACCGGCGCATGATGCCGAGCAATCCGGCCACTCCGGCACTCAAGACGCACCTGCGGAGCCGGATGCGGCGGGTGCGGGGGGGGCGCCCTCCTTCGCCGCGTGCGTCTGCAACAGACGGCGCAGCGTGAGCAGCATGCCGGCCGTGGCGCCCCAGATGATGCGATCGCCGTACGGGATGTCGTAGACCTCCAATGAAACGCCGAGCACCTCGCGCGTGCGGGTCTTGTGATTCGCAGCGTTCAAGATGTATTCCAGCGGAACCTCGAACACGTCGTGCACTTCGGCGGTCGCGATCCGCAGTTCATAGCCGGGATTGACGAACCCCACCACCGGTGTCACGCGAAAGCCGGTTCCCACCCAGTGATCGGGAAGATAGCCGGCGAACTCGACGAACTGTTCGGACAGGCCGATCTCCTCGTGCGCCTCGCGCAGGGCCGCAGCCCACGGATCGCTGTCCTCGGGCTCGATCCGACCGCCGGGGAAACTGATCTGTCCGGCATGAACGTTCAGGGTGGCGGCGCGCTGCGTGAGCAGCACCGTCATGCCGCGCTCGCGTTCCACGAGGGGCACGAGCACGGCGGCCGGCACGCCGTGCACCGGCAGCGCCGCGCGCACCCTGCCGATCACCTCCGGAGGCGCGCCGGCCAACCACAACATGTCCTCGTCCGGAGCCGACGCGCCGGCGCCGAGCGACCCGCGTATGTGGGCCTTGCCGTAGAGCGCGCCCACCGCGTCCTGCCCGGCACGATAGGATGTCGTGGTCATCGTTGATTCCGGTAATATCCATCGTATTCTAACACCGAGTGGCCGCGACTCCGATGGACCCCGACGCGATCGACGCGCTTTCACCGCTTGACGGCCGCTACGCCGCAAAACTCGGCAAGGTGCGCGCCATCTTCAGCGAGGCCGGGCTCATGCGCGAACGCGTCCGCGTCGAGTGCGCATGGACCTCGTGGCTCGCCGCAGGGCCCGCGGCCGCGCTCGCCTCGCTTTCACCGCCGGCACGCGCCTGGCTCACCGAAATGGCGGGCGACCCCGCCGGCACCGACGTGGCGGCCATCAAGGCCATCGAGGCGCGCACGAATCACGATGTGAAGGCGGTGGAGTATTGGATTCGCACCCAGCTGGGCGCGCGCGGCGCGACGCCGGAGCAGCTCGAGTGGGTGCATTTCGGTTGCACCTCGGAAGACATCAACAATCTCGCCTACGCGTTGATGCTGGACCGCGGGCGCCGCACGGTGTTGCTCCCCGCGCTCGAGGCCATCGGCGCGTCGCTGCAATCCGCCCGGGTCCGCTACGCATCGGTCGGCATGCTGGCCCGGACGCACGGCCAGACCGCGACGCCCACCACGGTGGGCAAGGAGTTCGCCAATGTCCAGGCGCGCCTGCTGCGCCAGCGCGCCGGCCTGGAGCGGGTGGTCATCCTCGGGAAGATGAACGGGGCGGTGGGCAATTTCAATGCGCATCTTGCCGCCCTCCCGGCGGTGGACTGGCCCCTGCTCAGCGCGCAGTTCGTGGCATCCCTGGGCCTGGTGCCCAACACCCACACCACGCAGATCGAGCCGCACGACTGGATCGCCGAGTACTGCCATGCGCTGATGCGGGCCAACACGGTGCTGCTCGACTTCGCCCGGGACATGTGGAGCTACATATCCCTCGGCTACTTCACGCAGCGCGCCGTCGAGGGCGAGGTGGGCTCTTCCACCATGCCGCACAAGATCAATCCCATCGATTTCGAGAACGCGGAGGGCAATCTCGGGCTGGCGGGCGCCCTGCTCGGTCATTTCGCGGACAAGCTGCCGCTCTCTCGCATGCAGCGCGACCTCACGGACTCGACGGTGCTGCGAAACCTGGGCGTCGCGGTGGGACATTCCTCGCTCGCGTTTCAGTCCCTGTGCGCCGGCCTCGGCAAGATCGAACTCGACGGCGATCGCGTGTCGGCCGACCTCGACCGCGCGTGGGAGGTGCTGGGCGAAGCCGTACAAACGGTGATGCGCGCTCATGGAATCCCCGATGCGTACGATCGGCTGAAACGCTTCAGCCGTGGCCGGCCCGTGGATCGGGAGGCCCTGCACGCCTTCATCGCCAGCTTGGAACTGCCCCTTGCGGAGAAAGAGCGGTTGCGGCAATTATCCCCCAAGGACTACGTGGGGCTCGCCGCGGAGTTGGCCGGCGGGCCGCTGAACGCGCCCGGTGCGGCGCGCAAAACGTGACGCAGTTGGCACGATTTTGCAATAGGCACCCGGTAGTATCGATCGGACGCATGTGAGGCGCGGGCATTTTTCGCGCGCCTCCCCTCGAGGCAACAGCTATGGCGGATAATCGGGATGATCGAAACGCGGAGCCGCTCGTCGCGGGCTCCGGCACCCGTACCATCCTGACCACCATGCCCGAAGTGCGGGAAGCGAGCCTGAAGGTGGCCAAATCGGCGCAGCGGCTGCTGTCGATCTTCACCCAGGATCTGGAGCCGCTGATCTACGGAGAGGAGCCGTTTCTCGAAGCCATCAAGCGGCTGGTGCTGGCCCGTTCCTATGCCAAGGTGCGCGTCCTGCTGGCCGACCCGTCGCGTGCCATGGTGGACAACAACCGGTTCCTGGCCCTGGCGCGGCGCTTGACCAGCTGCATCGACCTGCGCGCCCTCAGCGCCGAGTATGCGGCCAACGCGGGCGCTTTCATCATCGCGGACGACAGGGCGTTGGTGTACCGCCTGCAGGCGGACCGCTGGGACGGCATCTCCGACATGAACGATCCCGCGGTGGCGCGCAAATACCTGAACTTTTTCGACGAAGTCTGGCAGACCAGCATGCAGGAATCCCGCATGCGCCAGATGTTGATGTAGCCCGCCCCGCCGCATCCCGCAAAAAGCGGACCGGGCCGGTATAATCGGTCCATGCAGTCGATCCCCAATCCCAGCACCGCCGGCACGGTGCTCGTCGGCATGTCGGGCGGCGTCGATTCCGCCGTCGCCGCCCTGTTGCTCAAGCAGGCGGGTTTCGACGTGCAGGGCTTGTTCATGGCCAACTGGGACGACGATTCGTATTGCCGGTCGGCCGAGGATTTTCAGGATGCGCGCCGCGTCTGCACGACGCTCGGCGTCCCCCTGCACCGCGTGAGTTTCGCGGCCGAGTATCGCGAACGCGTGTTCGCCCGGTTCCTGCACGAATACGGCGTGGGACGCACCCCGAACCCCGACGTGTTGTGCAACCGTGAGATCAAGTTCGGGGTCGGCCTGGACTACATGCAGCGTCTGGGCGCAGCGTGGATCGCCACCGGGCACTACGCCCGCGTACGCCACACCGGAGCCGGCCCGCAGCTCCTCAAGGCCGCCGACACCGCCAAGGATCAGAGTTACTTCCTGCACCAGGTCCCGCGCGCGGCACTTGCGAAAACTTTGTTTCCGATCGGCGAATTGCGCAAGGACGACGTCCGGCGGCGGGCGCACGCGGCCGGCCTGCCGGTGTTCGACAAACCCGACAGCACGGGCATCTGCTTCATCGGCGAGCGTCCGTTCGAAGCCTTCCTGGGCGGCTACCTGCCGCCGGCGCCGGGCCCCATCGAGGCGGACGACGGCCGCGTGCTCGGCGAGCATCGCGGGCTGGCCTTCTATACGCTGGGCCAGCGGTCGGGGCTGCGCATCGGCGGCCGCGCGGGCGCAGCCGCCGCCCCCTGGTACGTGGCGGACAAGGATTGCGGGCGGAACGCCCTGATCGTGGTGCAGGATCCCGGCCATCCCCTGCTCCTCTCGGACTCGTTCGAGATCGAGGAGACGCGATGGCTTAACGGCACGCCGGCCGGCGCGTGCGCCGTCAAGACCCGTTACCGGCAGGCCGACCTGGCCTGCGAGATCGAGGCCGGGGATGCAGTGGCGCGCGTCACGTTGCGAACGCCTGCGCGCGCGGTGACTCCGGGCCAGTACGCCGTGTTCTACCGCGGCGACACCTGCCTGGGCGGCGGCGTCATCGCGCGCCGCCGCTACTCGCAACTCCCGGCATGCGCGGCGGCGCCAGCGCCGGAGCCGGCGTAATCACCTATACTGTTTCGTTTGCGGGAGGGGTCATGACGGATAGTTTCAACGCACGAACCACGCTCACGGTGGGCACCAACCGGTACGACATGCTCGCCTTGAGCGCGCTCAAAGATCACGACATCGACCGGCTGCCCTTCTCGCTCAAGATACTCCTCGAAAATCTGCTGCGGTTCGAGGACGGCCTGAACGTCACCAGGGGCGACATCGACGCGCTGCTCCACTGGGATCCCAAGGCTGCGCCGAGCCACGAGATCGCCTTCACGCCGGCGCGGGTCATCATGCAGGACTTCACCGGCGTGCCGTGCATCGTCGATCTTGCGGCCATGCGCGAGGCCATCGTGCGCCTCGGCGGCGATCCGCAGCGCGTGAACCCGCTGGCACCGGCGGAGCTGGTCATCGATCATTCGGTGCAGGTGGACGAATACGGCGCCGCCGATTCATTGAAGCGCAACAACGAGATCGAATTCGCGCGCAACGGGGAGCGTTACATGTTCCTGCGCTGGGGCCAGACGGCGTTCAGCAACTTCAAGGTGGTGCCGCCCAACACCGGCATCGTGCACCAGGTCAACATCGAGCGGCTGGCGCGGGTGGTGTTCGCGGGCGACGGCCAGGGCACACCGCTCGCCTATCCCGACACCCTGGTGGGCACCGACTCGCACACCACCATGGTGAACGGCCTCGGCGTGCTGGGCTGGGGCGTCGGCGGCATCGAAGCGGAAGCGGCGATGCTGGGGCAGCCCGTCACCATGCTGATTCCGCAGGTGATCGGTTTCAAGCTCACGGGCGCACTGCCCGCCGGCACCACCGCCACGGACCTCGTGCTGACCGTCACCGAAATCCTGCGCAAGAAGGGGGTCGTGGAAAAGTTCGTCGAATTCTTCGGCGACGGCCTCAAGGGCCTGCCGCTCGCGGACCGGGCCACCATCGCCAACATGTCGCCGGAGTTCGGCTCGACCTGCGCGATCTTCCCCATCGACGAGGAGACCATCAAGTACCTGGAACTCACGGGCCGGCCGGCCGACCAGATCGCCCTGGTGGAGGCCTATGCGAAGGCGCAGGGGCTGTGGCGGATCGACGGCGCAGCCGCGGCCGATTACACCGACGTGGTGGAACTGGACCTGTCCACGGTCGAGCCCTCGCTCGCGGGTCCCAAGCGTCCTCAGGATCGCGTGCCCCTGCGTGCGGCGAAGACCGTGTATGCGGCCGCCGCCAGGAAGATGGCGGACGAGCGTGCGCTCAAGAATCCCGCCGCCGCGGGCGGGACCCGCGCGGACGCGCCCCGGCTGGGCTCCGGATCGGCGACCACCGACGGCCGCAGCTTCGAGGTCAAGGACGGCGCCGTGCTGATCGCGGCGATCACGAGCTGCACGAACACGTCGAACCCCGCGGTGTTGGTGGCCGCGGGGCTGCTGGCGCGCAACGCCAATGCGCGGGGCCTGAAATCGAAACCCTGGGTCAAGACCTCGCTGGCGCCCGGCTCGCGGGTGGTCACCGATTATCTGAGCAAGGCGGGATTGCTCGGCGACCTCGAGGCGCTGGGTTTCTACACCGTGGGCTACGGCTGCACCACCTGCATCGGCAACTCCGGGCCGCTGAAACCCGAGATCTCCGATGCCGTCAAGGCGGGCGACGTGATCGCGACGTCGGTGCTCTCGGGCAATCGCAATTTCGAGGGGCGCGTGCATCCCGAGATCAAGATGAACTTCCTCGCCTCGCCCCCGCTGGTGGTGGCCTATGCGCTCGCGGGCAGCCTCGAAGTCGACATCACCACCGAAGCGCTGGGCACGGACGCGGACGGCAAGCCGGTGTATCTGAAGGACATCTGGCCGAGCGCGGCGGACGTGGCCGCGACCGTGGCCGCGTCGGTGGATTCGGCCATGTTCACGCAGGGCTACGCCAACGTGTTCACGGGCGATGCGCACTGGAGCGGCATCAAGACACCCGAGGGCAAGATCTACGCGTGGGACGGCCGGTCCACCTATGTCAAGAATCCGCCCTACTTCGACGGCATGACCATGACGCCGGCCGAGATCGGCAGCATCAAGGGTGCGCGCGTGCTGGCGTTGCTCGGGGACTCCGTGACCACGGATCACATCTCTCCGGCCGGCAACATCTCCAAGTCCAGTCCGGCCGCGAAGTACCTGATCGCGCAGGGCGTGCAGCCGGTGGACTTCAACTCCTACGGTGCGCGGCGCGGCAATCACGAGGTCATGATGCGGGGCACCTTCGCCAACATCCGCCTGCGCAACCTGCTGCTGCCCGGCATCGAGGGCGGCGTGACGCAGTACCTGCCGAGCGGCGAGTCCATGTCCATCTACGACGCCTCGGTGAAATACAAGGCCGACGGCACGCCGCTGGTGATCCTGGCCGGCAAGGAGTACGGCACCGGAAGCTCGCGGGACTGGGCCGCCAAGGGCACCATGCTGCTGGGAGTCAAGGCGGTGATCGCCGAATCCTTCGAGCGCATCCATCGCTCCAATCTGATCGGGATGGGCGTGCTGCCGCTGCAGTACAAGGCCGGACAGAGCGCACAAAGCCTGGGTTTGACGGGCCGCGAACGCTACGAAATCGTCGGGCTGGAACGCGGCGCGGCCAAGGTGGTCACCGTCATCGCCACGGCGGACGACGGCCAGGTCAGGCAATTCGAGGTGCGGTTGCGGATCGATACGCCGAAGGAGCTCGACTACTACCAGCACGGCGGCATTTTGCAGTACGTGCTGCGGCAGCTGGCGGCGCCCGAGACCGCCGCGGTGGCCTGAGGCCGCGGGTCGCTACTTGCCCACGCTGCCCGCCTCGACCAGGATCATGGTGGCGGGGTTCAGATGGGCCTTGATGGCTCCGTTCACCTGGGCGCGGGTCAATGCCTTGACGGCATCGGGGTACCGGTCGAGCCAGGTGAGATCGTACCCGCGCTGCAGCGAGGTGAGGATGGTGTTGGCGACGCCTGCCGTGGTGGACAATCCCACGAAGTAGCCGCCCACGATGCCCTGTTTGCGATCGGCCAGTTCGCCGTCGGTGATGCCGTCGGACCACCACTTGTCGAGCTCACGCCGGGTCGATGCGATGCCCTTGTCCAGCAATGCCGGTGCGAAGCTTGCCGAAATGGCCCATTCGCCGTCGGCGATGCTGTCCTGCGAGACGCCGGCGCCGATGTTGTACGTCAGCCCCTCCTTGTCGCGCACCGTGCCCATCAAGCGGCCCGTGAAGCCGTGTCCCAGGATGGCCGTCCCGACGCGCAGCGCCAGCGCATCGTCGTCGCGGTATTTGAGCCCGCTTCCCTGCCCCAATAAAACCGTGACACTGGGTTTGCCGTTCAGCGGGACCGGAACCTCGCGGGGACCTTCGACACCCGCCGGCCGATCCGGCCGCACATAGTCCTGGCCGCCGCTCCAACCCGAGAAAACGCGGGAAATTTCACCGCTCGCCGAGGCCGGGGACACATCCCCGACCATGACCATGGTCATGTGGGCCGGGCCGTAATACCTGGCGTGGAACGCCCTGGCCTCGTCCAGCGTCGCGGCTTTTGCCGCCGCCATGTATTCGGCGGCCGAATGCGGCCGGTTGGGGTGGCCTTCGGGAAACGCCGCGCGGCCGAATGCCTCCTGGGCGCGCGCCTCGGTGTTCTGCAGCGACGCCTCCAGCGACCCGATGAACTGCTGCTTGGCCTTGGAGAATTCCTGCGAGGAGAACGCCGGGGTGCGCAATTCCGCGGCGATCAACCCGGTCACCAGCGGCAGGTCGCGCTTCAGGCATTTCGCACGAATCTCCAGGCTCTGCGTGCCGACGGCGAAGGAGATCTCGGCGCCGACGTTGTCGAGCTGCTCCGAGATGGCGAACTTGTCCAGCGCCTTGGTGCCGCGGTCGAGCATCATCCCGACCAACGTGGGGATCGCCAGGTTGCCGCGCCCCGCCATGGCGTCGCCGGCGGGCAGCGCGCCCAGAATCACGACCACGTCGTGCACGCTGGTGGGATAGGTCACGAGGTCGATCCCCGCGATGGTCTCGCGATGGGCCTGCTCGGCCATGGTCGCCACCGCGTCGGAGCCCGCGAACGCGAATGCCAGCAGCGTCCAGCCGAGACGGCGTGCGCCCCCGGCAAACTGCGTTCCGCGGCTCACGAGCCCTTCTCCGCGGCGGCCTTGACCGGGACGAACCAGCCCGTCGTGCTCTGATCCTCGTTGAAGTACTGCTTCGCCACGCGCTGCACGTCCGCCGCGGTGACCTCCTGGACTTTCTGCGGAAAGGTCACGTACAAGCTCCAGTCGCCCACGGCGATCCATTCGTTGATCTCGCTGGCCACCGCCGCCGTGCCGTCCCGCTTGTAGGCATCGGCCGCCACGTACTGCTGCTTCACCCGCGCAATCTCCGCCGGGGTGACGCCCTTGGTCTTGATCTTGTCGATCTCCGCCAGAAGAGCTTCCTCCACCTGCTCGTGCGTGGAACTCGGCGCGAGCGATGCGTACATCGAATGCAGCGACAGATCGCGATGCAGATCGGTGCCGGCGCCCGCGTTCAGGGCCAGGCCGGTGTCGACCAGCGCGCGATAGAGCCGCGCATTCTTGCCGGAACTCAGGATGGCATCGAGCATCTCGAGCGCCGGCTGATCCGCATCGCGTCCGTTCGGCACCTTGTGCGCGATCAGCACCGTCCCGAGTTCGCCGGGTTTCTTCACGACCACCCGGCGCGCGCCGGTCTGCTCCGGCTCCTCCGTGTAGATGACGGGGATGGGCTGGGGCGAGCGCGGGTAGGCGCCGTAGGCCTTCTTCACGAAGCCCAGCGCGGCCGCCGCATCGACGTCGCCCACGATGGTGACGGTGGCGTTGTTCGGCCAGTAGAACGTATCGTAGAACTCACGCAGCTTCTGGATGGGCACGTGCTCGATGTCGCTGCGCCACCCGATGGTGGGATGGTGATAGGGCAGCGCCACGAACGCCGCAGCCGTGACGTCCTCCACCAGCACGCTGTCCGGATCGTTCTTGCCGCGCTCGTACTCGTTGCGCACCACCGTCATCTCGGCCTGGCGGTCGGCCTCGTGCAGCCAGAGGTGCCGCATCCGGTCGGCCTCGATGGCGACGTACTTCTCCAGGCTGTCCCGGCCCACGGTGGCGAAATAATTGGTGCGGTCGACGGCGGTGCTCGCGTTGAACTGCCCGCCCACTTTTTCGAGGTACTGCTTGACGCTGTTGCCCTTCGGATCGTTGAAGTTGTCGCTGCCCTTGAACATCAGGTGTTCCAGAATGTGCGTGGCACCGGTGGTGCCCGTCACCTCGTTGCGCGAGCCCACGCGATAGGTGACCTGGAAGGTGACCACGGGAGCGGAGCGGTCGGGCGCCAGCAACACCGTCAGGCCGTTGGCATCGAGCAGGTACTCGTCGATGCCACCCACCGATTTGACGAAGGTGAAACCCGGAACCGGGGCCGCACGCGCGGGCGCGGGCACCGGCGCCGGCGTGGTCGCGGCGGGTGTGCCGGCCGGTGCCATCTGCGCCAAGGCGCCGGTCATGCCGGCCGGGGTCGCCGCGAGCACCGCCATGAGGACAAGCACCCGGGGCGATCCCCGCTTGAAATGTACGGCGAGATGACGATTCATGGCGCGGCGGTCGGCACTTCGTCCGTCCAAACGAGAAACTTCGCGAGATAATTCGGGCCGAACGTCATGCTGATGGCCACGTCGGCCGCATCGCGCCCGCGCGCGATCAGCACGCGGCCGACGCGGCGCTGGTTGTTGCGGGGATCGAAGGTGTGCCACGCGCCGCCCAGGTACGCTTCGAACCAGCCGGCGAAGTCCATCGGTGCGTCCATGGGCGGCACGCCGATGTCGCCCAGATACCCCGTGCAGTAGCGGGCCGGAATGTTCAGGGCCCGGCACATCGCGATCGCCAGATGTGCATAGTCGCGGCACACCCCACGGCGCTCGTTGAACGCTTCCCAGGCCGTCTTCGTCGGCCGCGCGCATTGATAGTCGAAAACGATGTGATCATGGACGTAGTCCACGATGGCCTGCACCCGATTCCACCCCGGCATCATCCCGCCGAACATGCCCCACGCGGTGGACGAGATCAACTCGGTCTCGCAATAGCGGCTGGGCAGCAGGTACACCAGGGTTTCGTCCGGGAGGGACTCGACGGTGTGCTCGAACGCGTACGGAAACGCCGGCTCCTGCATACCGCTGTCGTTGATGGTGCCGTCGGCGGTGATCAGAAACTGGCCCGGGGGCGCCACCAGCCGGGTGCACCAGTTGCCGAACCCGTCTCGATACATGGACAGGGGCACGGCAGGATTGGTGACCATGGCGTCCGATCGCACCAGATCCGAACTGCGGCTGTAGTGCACGTTCAAATTCAGAATCATCGGCGTGGCCTGCGGTAAATCGTAGATCAATTCATAGCCAAGCCGGATCAACATCGGGCATCCACCATCGGTGAAAATGAGTAATGTGGCATGGGAACACTTTGACACAAATGGCCGTCGGGCAGCAGCCCCTGTAGGGTGCCTCCTACCGAACAACACGGGACGAACGAGAGCGCCGGACCGGTCGCCGGCGGAGCTTGCCCACCGGCACGACCGGCGATGCGGGACGGGTCGCGCGATCCATCCAAGATCGGGAACCGCCTCAAGACCCTGTATTGACTTGCGATATAGTGGCCGTATGCCGCCTTCGAAGCTCGGAACTTCGCCACGAGTCGCCCTGTTCGATCTCGACGGCACGCTGACCTGGCGCGATTCCTTGGTCCCGTTCCTCGCGGGCTATGCGCGACGACATCCGGCCCGCTGGCCGGCGCTGTGGCGGCTGCTGCCCGCGGTCCTGCGTTACGTGGCGCTCGGCCGTCACCGCGGCGGGCACGACCGGGGCCTCTTGAAATCCAGCATCATCCGCACCGTCATGGGCGGCGACCGGCGATCCGGCATCGAGGCGTGGGCCGAGCTATTCGTCGAGCGGGCGAAGCGCACGATGTTTCGTCCGGCCGCCCTGCGCGTGCTGGAGTCGCACCGCGCGGCGGGAGATCACCTGGTGCTGCTGTCGGCGAGCCCCGACCTGTACGTTCCCCGGATCGGCAGCCTGCTGGGATTCGAGCGCACCTTGTGCACGGAAATCGCCTGGCATCATGCGCCGCCGGAGGACACGCTCGACGGCGCGTTGCGCACCGCGAACCGACGTGGTGAAGAGAAATGTGCCTGTCTCGAGCGGCTGCGGGCGCAGTACGCCGGGCTGCCCATCATCGCCTACGGCAACAGTGCTTCCGACCTGCCCCTCCTGGCACTCGCGGATGACGCGCTGCTGGTCAACGCCGGCGCGCGCGCGCGCCGGGCGGCCGCGGAGCGGGGAATCGCGACGGCGCTCTGGCAATGAGGCCGCCGCCGCTCGACGTCTTCAGCGTGCGACCACGCGAAGCGCATCGTGGAGCTTGCGCAGCAGCGTCTCGGTGGTGGCCCAGTCGATGCACGGATCGGTGATGGATACGCCGTACTCGAGCTGGCTCAAATCCTTCGGAATCGCCTGATTCCCGGCCTTCAGGTGGCTCTCGAGCATGAGCCCGACGATGGAGCGGTTGCCGTCGGCGATCTGCGCGATGCAATTCTCCGCCACCGCCGGCTGCAACCCAGGGTCCTTGTTGGTGTTGCCGTGGCTGCAGTCGACGACGATGGTGGGCGGCAGGCTGGCGGCGGCCAGTTCGCGTTCCGCCACGGCGATGCTCACCGCATCATAATTCGGTTTGCCGCCGCCGCCGCGCAACACCAAGTGGGCGTGGGAGTTGCCGCGGGTTCGAAACACGGCCGACTGGCCCTGCTGGGTGATGCCGAGGAAGTGATGCGGATGACGCACCGACTGCAGGGCATTGATGGATGTCGCCAAAGCACCGTCGGTGCCGTTCTTGAAACCCACGGGCGTCGACAGGCCGCTCGCCATCTCGCGGTGCGTCTGCGACTCGGTGGTGCGCGCCCCGATCGCCGTCCAGGTGATGAGCTCGGACAGGTACTGCGGCATGATGGGATCGAGTGCTTCGGTGCCGGCGGGCAGCCCCAGCTCGGCGATGTGCAGCAGCAGTTCGCGGGCGATCAGTATCCCCTTCTCGATGTGGAAGGAGTCGTCCAGGTCGGGATCGTTGATCAGGCCCTTCCAGCCCACCGTGGTGCGCGGTTTCTCGAAATACACCCGCATGACCAGCAGCATGGTGGACTGCACCTCGACGGCCAGCCGCTGCAGCCGGCCGGCATATTCCCGGGCGGCCGCCACGTCGTGGATGGAGCAGGGCCCCACGACCACGAACAGACGCGGATCGCGGCGTTCGAGAATGGCGCGCACGACGGCGCGCGATTCCAACACCGTCCGCGTGGCCGCCCCGCTCATGGGGATGCGTCGCTTGACCTCGTCCGGCGTGGCCAGCAGGTCGCTCGAGGCGACGTTCACATTGTGCAATTGATCGGTCATTTCGCCGGGCCGCCCTACATGGAAGTGCGGATCGTCCACAATTCCGGGAAGAATTTGAGGTCGAGGGCCTTCGTCAGATACGACACGCCGCCGGTGCCGCCCGTTCCGCGCTTGTAGCCGATGATGCGCTCCACGGTCTTCACGTGCGTGAAACGCCACAGCTGGAATTTGTAGTCGAGATCGACCAGCCGTTCCGCCAGTTCGTACAGGTCCCAGTCCTTCTCCGAATTGTGATACACGCTGAGCCAGGCGGCCGCAACCTGCTTGCTGGCCTTGTACGGCTGGGTGAAATCACGGTCGGTGACCTCGGCCGGCACGTTGAGCCCGCGGCGGCTCAGCAGTCTCAGCACCTCGTCGTACAGGCTGGGCGCGCGCAGCGCGCGCTGCAGCGATTCGAGGGACGCCGGATCGCTCTGGAACACCTTGACGGCATCGGCGTTCTTGTTGCCGATCATGAATTCGAGCAGCCGGTACTGCGCGGACTGGAAGCCCGAGGAGCGGCCGAGCGTGTTGCGGAACGCGGAATAATCCGACGGGGTGATGGTGGCGAGCACGTCCCACGACTGCAGCAGCTGCTGCTGGATGGTCGACACGCGCGCGAGCATCTTGAACGTCGGCCCCAGGTCGTCCCGCCGCACGCAATCGAGGGTGGCGATCAGCTCGTGCAGGCACAGCTTCATCCACAATTCCGACACCTGATGGATGACGATGAACAGCATCTCGTCGTGATGGAACGACGCCGGACGCTGGGCGTCGAGCAGCTTGTCGAGGTGCAGATATTGCGAATAACTCATCGATTCGCTCAAATCCCAATGCACCGGTTCGTCGCTCAGATCGACGAACGGCTTGACCGTGGGTTCGCTCATGCGTCCGCTAGCTCTTGAAGACCCAGGCGGGAACGGTGCGCCAGCCCGCGAGCAGCTCGCGGTCGAGGCGCCGGTAGTCCGGCTCGAGCCGCTCGACCAGGCGCCAGAAGCTGGCGGAGTGATTCATGTGCTTGGTATGCGCCAGCTCGTGAACGAACAGATAACGGACCACCTCCACCGGCAGGAACACCAGCGAGCAGTTCAGGCTCACCGTGCCGCGCGTGGAGCAGCTGCCCCACCGGGTGCGCTGGCAGCGGATGGCCACGCGGGCCACCGGATAATTCAGCTCCTCGGCCATGCGCAGCAGCGGCGGCGTGAGCCGCGCCGCGGCCTCGCGCTTGAGCCAGCTCTGCAGCTGCAGCCGCGCGGCGCCGTCGTCCGGCGCGTGCACCACCAGCTTCGGGCCGCACTGGGCGACGCCGCGTTTCGCGGCGGCGTGCCATTCCACGTCGAAACGCTCGCCGGTGAAGGCGAACTCGATGCCTCGGGGAACCGCCACGGCGGCGTCGGGGAAACACTGCATCGCCGCGACCTTGCGATCGATCCACGGCGTGAAACGGTGCACGAAGTCGCGCACCGTCTTCGGACTCACACCGACCGGCACCACGATCTCGACCCGGCCCCCCACGTGAACGCGCGCGGTCAGACGGCGCGCCCGCGGACTGACCCGGACGACGAACGGTTCGCTGGAGCTACGAGTCTCGAACAACGACAGCTGCGTGCCAAGTGCGTTCATCGCCGGGAATCATACCAGGTTACGATACGGGGGCGACGCAGGTCGCGTTCGCCCCGCAAGGTCACCGGAGCCGCAAAGCGTGAACGTGGAGTTGGTCGATATCGGCGCAAATTTGACACATGAGAGCTTCGCCGCGGATCGTGCGGCCGTGATGTCGCGCGCCTCGCAGGCCGGCGTCACCCGCCTGATCGTCACCGGTGCGGACGTGCCGGGCTCGCGCCACGCGGCGTGCCTGGCCGCGGAGCACCCGTCGCGGCTCTGGAGCACCGCGGGCGTTCATCCGCATCATGCGCATTCCTGGGATCACGCGAGCGTGGGGGCCCTGCGCGACGTGCTGCGCGGATCGCAGGTGGTCGCCGTCGGCGAATGCGGCCTCGACTACTTCCGCAATTTTTCGCCCCCCGAGGCACAACGCGCAGCGTTCATCGCGCAACTCGAACTCGCGGCGGCGGTTGCCAAGCCGGTGTTCCTGCATCAGCGCGACTCGCATGCCGACTTCAAGGCCATCCTCGGGGATTTTCGCGGACGCCTGGCGGGCGCGGTGGCGCACTGCTTCACGGGCGATGTCGCACAGCTCGAGGACTACCTCGATCTCGGCCTGTGCATCGGGATCACCGGCTGGGTTTGCGACGAGCGTCGCGGCATGCCGCTGCGACAGGCGGTGCCCGTCATCCCGGCCGACCGGTTGTTGATCGAAACCGACGCGCCCTACCTGCTGCCGCGCGACCTGCGCCCGCGTCCGGCATCGCGGCGAAACGAGCCCATGCACCTCGCGCACGTGGCACGCGCCGTGGCCCTCATCCGAGGCGAAGCCGTGGAGACCGTGGCGGCGACGACCACCCGGAATGCGATCCGGCTGTTCGGCCTGCCGCAGGCCCGGCGGGCTCACCAGGCGGCCGACCGCATCGCGCGCGGCCTGCTGGAGCA
>CAZZWZ010000002.1:0-9423 GCA_964657955.1 uncultured Steroidobacteraceae bacterium | reverse complement strand
GCAGGCCGCGCCTTCGCAGGCCGCGCGAGCCTCGCCGGCTACAGATTCGTGATCTCGTGGGGACTGGGCTTGAGCTGCGACGTCAGTCGCTGCCAGGCTTCCGTGTAGGCGGCATACTCGGGAAACGAGGTGTCGGCGGGATCGACCACGGGGAATTCGACTTCCAGCCCGTCGAGCATGGTGACGTTCTTCGGCTTGCCCTTCGTGAACTTGCCGTGGTTCGAGAACAGCACGCGCCCTTCCACGGGCACGTCGCCGACCAGCGCCTTCACGGCCGCAACCCGGTCGTACAGCGCCGGTTGCGGATTGTCGAAGGTGAAACGACGACGGCCCATCACGGTCCATTCGCTCATCTGGTCGCCACCGAAGATGAGGCCCGCCACGCGGCGCGTGTCGAGCACCAGCACGCCGCGCGGCGTGAGCACCAAATGGTCGATGTGAAAGAATCCGCCCATGCCGTCGGGAACGAGCACCTGATGCACGGCGCGGTAGCCGATGCGTTCGAGGCGCGACAACAGACCCTTGCGGCGGACGCGGCGCTGGCTCGCGACATAGGCCGCGTAGCCTCCCGTGAGCAGCAACAACAAAGCGGCCCCCGTGGCCAGCCACTCGGGCTCGATCGACATGAGCGTCATTCGAGGGCTGCGGCAACTGCCTGCAGCGTCGGCGGCAGATCGACGAAGTGCCGGGTCAGGTGGAGCAGCCGCTCCAGGCGCTCCGGAACCGCCAACGGGCGCCCGATGATGGGCTCGACCACCTCGTCGAATTTCGCCGGATGGGCCGTGGCCACCAGCACCCACGGGTGATCGCGGCGTTCATCCGGCGTCAAGCGGCCGTAGACTTCCGCCGCCGTCGCGGTGTGCGGACACCATTCGCGCCCAAGATGCATGTAGTCCTCTCCGATACGAGCGCGGATTGTAGCGTCATCGATGCTGTGAGCGCTCAATTGTTCGCGCATGGCGTCGAGCGTCGGGTACTGCGTCCGCAGCCGTTCCATGTTGCTCGGATTGCCCACGTCCATCGCGGAGGCGAGGGTGACCACGCTGGGCCTCGGCATCCAGATGCCGTCCCGGAAATAGTCGGGCACGGTCCGGTTGGCGTTGTGCGCCAGAACGATGCGGCCGATCGGAAATCCCAGCGCGCGGGCCCAGACCGCGGCGAAGGCGTTGCCGAGGTTGCCGGCCGGAACGATGTAGCAGGCCCTGGCGCCGGTGTCGCGTTCCACGGCCACGCTCGATGCCGCGTAATAGACCATCTGCGGCAGCAGACGCCCGATGTTGATGCTGTTGGCCGAACTCAGCCGGTGCTTCGACGACAGCTTGAAATCCACGAACGCTTCCTTCACCAGGCGTTGGCAGTCGTCGAAGCTGCCGTCGATGCGCAGCGAGATCACGTTGTCGCCCCAGCAGGTGAGCTGCTGTTCCTGCCGCGGGGTGACCTGGCCCTTCGGGTACAGGATGACGATGCGCACCCAGGGCCGCAGATGAAACGCGGCCGCCACGGCGCCGCCCGTGTCGCCCGACGTGGCGACCAGGATGGTGAGGGGTCGCGGCACGGCATGCGCCGTCTCCAACCGCTGCAGGCTCTCGGCGAGGAAACGGGCGCCGAAATCCTTGAACGCCGCGGTGGGTCCGTGGAACAGTTCCAGCGCGAACAGGCGGCCGGAGGCGCCCTGCACCGGCGTCGTCGGCGCATCGAAATTGAACGCCGCCTCCGCGATCTCGGGCAACGCGGCCTGCAGCCGGTCGCCTTCGAAGAAGCGCTCCAGCACCCCGAGGGCGATCTGCGGAAGGTGTTGCAGCCGTGCGATGCGGGCCACGTCCAGCGACGGCAGGTCGGTGGGAAGGTACAGGCCGCCGTCGGGCGCCAAGCCCTGCTGCATGGCCTCGCCGGCCGACACCGGCGGCGCGTTGCCGCGGGAGCTCACGAACCTGACCGACATCAGGCTCTCACCACCCGGGCACCGTAATTCTCGAGCGACGACACCCAGCTGTCGGAGGCCAGGCCATGGGCCGCGAACGCCGCCACCATGGCGCCGCGGACGGCCTCGGCATACGGGATCTCGGACCAGGCGAACACGGTGGGTCCTGCGCCGGAGATCGAGCAGCCGAGCGCGCCTGCCGACATCGCGCCCCGCTGCACGTCCTTGAATCCGGGGATCAGCGTGTGACGCTGCGGTTCGATGATCACGTCGTTGAAGGAATCGCGGATCATGTCCAGATCGTTCGAATAACAGCCGCTGATGAAGCCCGCCAGGTTGGCCGTCTGCCACACGAAATCCGAACGCGACACGTCTGTCTTCAGGATGGCGCGCGCTTCGCGGGTGCCGAGCAGCATGTGCGGGTGCACCAGCACGCAACGCAGCGAGGCCGGTACCGGAATCTGCTTGACGCGCGGGCTGTCGATGCCCACGGTCAGCACCAGGCCGCCGATCAGGCACGGCGCGATGTTGTCGATGTGCGCGGAGCCGCTGGCCACGATCTCGCCCTCCATGGCGAATTTCAGGAGCTGCAGGCGGGGAACCGGTTCCTGCAACAAGGCATTGGCGGCGACCACCGCGGCCACGGCGGACGCCGCCGAACCGCCCATGCCCGAGGCGAGCGGTATGCCCTTGTCGATGTCGATCTCGAAGCCGTAGGGCAGATGCAAGGCTTCGTGCATGGCCTGCACCGCGCGCCCTGCCGTGTTGCTCGCGGCGTCGATGGGCAGGTCGCCGGCCACGCCCGTGATGGCACGGATGCGCACCACCGGTTCGTCGATCCGCCGCAGCCGCACCTGATCGCCCACGGTGTCGACGGTGTGGCCCAGGATGTCGAATCCGATGCCCACGTTGGCGACGGTGGCTGGTGCGAAAGCGGTGACGTCGGTGAGCACGGCGGTCCTCGGGTATCTACAAACGGGCGCCCAGATAGGCGGCCAGACGCAACAAATCGGCGAACACGCCGCCCGCCGTCACCTCGGGTCCCGCGCCGGGCCCCTGCACGATGAGCGGATTGTCGCAGTAACGGCGCGTGGCGAAGCGCACCACGTTGTCGGTCAAGGCGATATTGGCGAAAGCATGCCGGGCGTCCAGCTGCGTCAACCCCACGGTCGCCCTGCCGTCGGCATCGATCTGTCCCACGTACCGCAGCACCCGGCGCTGCGCGCGCGCGTCGCTCAACGCCTGCGCCATGCCCGCGTCGAACTCGGGCAGGCGCGCCATGAACTCTTCGACGCTGGCGTCCTGCAGGGCCTCGGGCACCAGGCCCTTGACCGTGACGTCGGCCATCTCCAATGTCAACCCCATCTCGCGGCCGAGGATGATGAGCTTGCGCGCCACGTCCATGCCGGACAGGTCCTCCCGCGGGTCCGGCTCGGTGTAGCCCTTCGCCTTCGCGGTGCGGACGATGGATGAGAACGATTCGCTGCCGTCGAAGACGTTGAACAGATAGGCGAGCGTGCCGGAGAAGATGCCCTCGATGCGCACGATGTCGTCACCGGTCTCCCGCAGATCGCGCAGCGTCTGAATCACCGGCAATCCGGCGCCCACCGTCGCCTCGTAGAGGTAATGAGTGCCGGCTGCGCGTCGCGTGGCCTGCAAGTCACGGTAATACGGCCACGGGCCGCTGTTCGCCTTCTTGTTGGGGGTGACCACGTGAATGCCGCGTCCCAGCCAGTCCACGTATCGTCCGGCCACCTCGGCGCTCGCGGTGCAGTCGATGAGCACCGTATGCGGAATGTAGTCCGCCTGACAGTGGGCGGCGAATTTATCGAGATCGAGCGGCTCGCCCGCCGCGAACTCCTCCGTCCAACGATCGAGATCGATGCCGGTCTCCGCCAACACCATGCGTTTGGAGCCGGCGATGCCGCGCACGCGCAGATCCACATTGAGGGCGCGCAGCCGCTTCACCTGGGTGCCGAGCTGTGCCAGCAACACCCGGCCCACCGTGCCCGGTCCGATCAATCCGATCGACAGGGTGTTGGGGGACAGATAGAACGCGGCGTGCACGGCGCGCAGGGCCTTGGCGGCCGCCCTGCCGTCCACCACCACCGAGATGTTGCGCTCCGAGGCTCCCTGGGCGATGGCGCGCACGCTGATGGCGGCGGCACCCAATGAATTGAACACCTTCGCCGCCACCCCGTGTGCTCCGGCCATGCCGTCGCCGACGACGGCCAGGATGCTGAGCCCGAGACCCACGTCCACCCGCTGAATCTGGCCGTCGCGCAGCTCGGTGTCGAATGCCTTGCGCACGGCGCTCGCGGCGCGCGCCGCCTGCGCTTCCGGGATGGCGAAGCAGATGGAATGTTCCGAGCTTCCCTGGGAGATGAGAATCACCGAGATGCCGGCGTCGCGCAGGGCACCGAACAGCCGGTGGGCCGTGCCCGGCACGCCGATCATGCCCGCGCCCTCGAGATTGACCAGCGCCACCGGATCGATGGTGGTGATGCCCTTGACCGTGAGCGCCGATACCGGGTGCGAGCAGATCAAGGTGCCGCGCCGGTCGGGTGCAAAGGTGTTGCGGATGGTGATGGGAATGTCGCGCGCCACGGCCGGCTCCATGGTCTGCGGATGGATGACCTTGGCGCCGAAGTAGGCCAGCTCCATGGCTTCGTTGTACGACAGCTGATCGATGACCTGGGCGTTGGGCACCAGCCGCGGATCGGCGGACAACACCCCGTCGACGTCGGTCCAGATGACGATCTCGGCCGCCTGCAACAGGGCGCCGAAGATCGAGCCGGAAAAATCACTGCCGTTGCGTCCGAGCGTGGTCTGCATCCCGCCCACCGTGGTGGCCACGAAACCCGTCACCACCAGACGCCCGGCGAATCCCTCGGGAATGCGTTCGCGAAGATTCCTCTCGCTCGCCGCCCACGATACGGCGGGTCCCAGCGAGCCCCACTCGACGATCACGACCTCGCGTGCGTCGATCCACAGCACCTCCCCGCCAACCCTGCCCCGCTCGCGCAGGAACGGCGCGAACAACCGGGTGGACCAGAGTTCGCCATATCCCGAGATCACGTCGCGCATGGTCTGCGGCGCCGCGCGGATGAGACGCACCGTTTGCAGCAGGCCGGCGATGTCGCGGCAGTCCCGACCCAGCTGCTCGACGTAGGCAGCGCGCTCCGTGGCCGACAGGAGTTCCGCGGCGAGCGCCGAGTGCCTGGCCTCGAGCGCGAGAACCGCGGATTGAAAATCACCGTCCGGCCGTTCGGCCAGCGCGATCAGCGTGAGCAGGGCGTCGGTCACCCCCCGGCATGCCGACAGCACCACGGCTTCACGCGGATTGGCGGATGCTTCGAGGATGGCGGCGACGCGCCGGAAACACGCCGCGTCGGCAACGCTCGAGCCGCCGAACTTGTGAACGATCCAGTTATCCATTCTTCTCACGCACCGGGCCGGGGGGCCGGAACTTTAATCGCACCGCCCGGAGGCTCGCAAGGGAAACCCCGCGCCGCCGGGTTCCGCGGCAACCCTCAAGGCCGCCCGCGCCGTTTCCACGCGCCCGCGGCGCCCGCTCCGCGCGAAGTCCCACGCGGCCCGGATTTGGGCAGGCCCGTGTGCTGCGTTCGAAACGGCAGCGCTGCCCGCACCGGCGCGGAGGACGCGATTCCCGGTCGTTTGTCCGCGCCGAGCGGCTGATAGGCGGGGATGAGGTGGTGCTTGCCGTTCCCGATCAGGTCCGCCCGCCCCATGCGCTTCAACGCCTCGCGCAGCACGGGCCAGTTCGCCGGATCGTGGTATCGCAGGAAAGCCTTGTGCAGCCTGCGCACCTTGATCCCCTTCGGAATCACCACCTCCTCGCTGTTCCGCGAGATCCGGCGCAGGGGGTTCTTGCCCGAGTGATACATGGCCGTGGCCGTCGCCATGGGGGACGGCAGGAAGGCCTGCACCTGGTCCGCACGAAAGCCGTTCTTCTTGAGCCAGACCGCGAGCTCCAGCATGTCCTGGTCGCGGGTGCCCGGATGCGCGGCGATGAAGTACGGAATGAGGTACTGCTCCTTGCCGGCTTCGCGGGAAAAGCGGTCGAACAATTCCTTGAACCGGTGATAAGCGCCGACGCCCGGCTTCATCATCTTCGACAGCGGACCATCGGCCAGCGCCTCGGGGGCGATCTTCAGATAGCCGCCCGTGTGATGCGACGCCAGTTCCTTCACGTACTCGGGCGATTCCACGGCCAGGTCGTAGCGCACGCCGGATGCGATCAGGACCTTCTTGATGCCGCGGAGCGCACGCGCGCGTCGATACAGCCCGATGAGCGGCGCATGATCCGTGTTCAGGTTCGGACAGATGCCGGGATAGACGCAGGACGGACGACGGCAGGCCGCTTCGATCGCCTCGCTCTTGCAGCGCAGCCGGTACATGTTGGCGGTGGGGCCGCCCAGATCGGAGATGACGCCGGTGAAGCCCGGCACCGTGTCGCGGATGGTCTCGATCTCCCGGATGATGGACCCTTCGGAGCGGCTCTGGATGATCCGACCCTCGTGCTCCGTGATGGAGCAGAAGGTGCAGCCACCGAAACAGCCCCGCTGAATCGACACGGAAAAACGGATCATCTGGTAGGCGGGAATCTTCGCGTTGCCATACCGGGGATGGGGCCGCCGCGCGTACGGCAACTCGTACACGGCGTCCATGTCCGGCGTCGCCAGCGGGATGGGCGGCGGGTTGAGCCACACGTCGACGGATCCGTGCCGCTGCACCAGGGCGCGCGCATTGCCCGGGTTCGATTCCAGATGCAGGATTCTCGAGGCATGCGCATACAGGACGGGATCGCGGCTCACCTGGTCGAAGGCAGGCAGGCGGATCACGCTGTGCTCGCGCCGGGCATTGGGCACCTTGCGATAGAACTTCACCACGTTCGTCGGCGGCGCGGAACTGCGCGCGGCGCCGGCTTCGGACTCCGCCGGCACAGGGTGGCCCGGCGCGCCGCCTTGGGGCCCACGGGAGCCCTGCGTCTCGGTCGCCCCTTCCACCAGATAAGGGTCCACGGGCGGTGCCAGGGGTCCCGGCGTGTCCAGCTCCGTCGAATCGATTTCGACCCAATCGTCGGGCACGCCGCGGCGCACGAATGCGGTACCGCGCAGATCGGTGATCTCCGAGATCGCCGCGCCGGCCGCGAGGCGCCGTGCAATGGCGCCGATCTGCCGCTCCGCATTGCCATAGACGAGCAGGTCGGCCTTGGCGTCCACCAGCACCGAACGCCGCACCTGCTCGGACCAGTAATCGAAATGCGCGATGCGGCGCAGGCTGGCTTCGATGCCGCCGATGACGATGGGGACGGCCTTGAAGGCCTCGCGCAGGCGCTGCGAATAGACGATGACGCAGCGGTCCGGGCGCTTGCCGCCGAGCCCGCCGGGCGTGTAGGCATCGTCGCTGCGCACCCGGCGATCGGAGGTGTAGCGGTTCACCATGGAGTCCATGTTGCCGCCGGTCACCCCGAAGAACAGACGTGGCGCCCCCAGCGCCTCGAAGTCGGCCGTTCCGCGCCAATCCGGCTGGGCGATGATGCCCACCCTGAATCCCTGCGCCTCCAGCAGCCGGCCCACGATGGCCATACCGAAGCTCGGGTGATCGACGTAGGCATCCCCGGTGACGACGATGACGTCGCACTGCGACCAGCCGAGCGCCTCCATCTCGGCGCGCGACGTCGGCAGGAAGGTCGCCGGCTTCGCGCCGGCGATGCCCGTATTACCCGGGGAAAATAAGGGAGCGGCGGGTTGCATCGCCGCGATTA
Source organism: uncultured Steroidobacteraceae bacterium (assembly GCA_964657955.1). GTDB lineage: Bacteria > Pseudomonadota > Gammaproteobacteria > Steroidobacterales > Steroidobacteraceae > Bog-1198. Next base: position 1,711 of record CAZZWZ010000002.1, on the reverse strand, counting down.
GAACCGAATGTGGACCGTAAGTACAACCGACCGCTCATCCCAGATCCACCGGAATGTAGATCTGTGCTTCCTCGCGCTGGATGAGCAGCGCAAGGCTGTGACCGGCCCGCGCCACCTCGCGTTTCAGGTCCGCGACGCTGGACACGCCGGCCCCGTTGACGCCGAGAACCACGTCGCCCGCCTGCAGGCCGGCGGCCAGGGCCGGACCGCTCACATCCTCCACCACCAGCCGCCCCTTGGTGTGCAGCTCCTGCTGCTCGTCGGGTTTCAGCGGCCGCACGGCCAGGCCCAGTTTGCCGCCGCCGTCTTCTCCCGCGTTCTTCGCGGCCTGGGCCGGCGAATCCTCCAGCAGCACGGTCTTCACCGTGACCTCCGTTGCCTTCTTGTCGTGCCAGATGCCGAGCTTGGCCTCGGTGCCGGGCGCCAGCTGCGAAATCACCGCCGGCAGATCCCAGGAATGGTCGATGTTGTGACCGTCGACGCTGGTGATGATGTCACCCGGCTTCAGGCCGGCCCGCTCACCGGGGCTCTGCGGCTCCACCGAACTGACCAGCGCGCCGTGCGGCGTCTTCAATCCGAAGGAGAGTGCCAGGGGCTGGCCCAGGTCCTGGACGGCAACCCCGATGCGGCTGCGGTTCACCTTGCCGGTCTTCAACAACTGGTCCTTCACGTTCAGCGCCACGTCGATGGGGATGGCGAAGGACATGCCCATGTAGCCGCCGGTACGGCTGTAGATCTGAGAATTGATGCCGATGACCTGGCCGTCCACGTTGAACAACGGGCCGCCCGAATTGCCCGGATTGACGGCCGCGTCGGTCTGGATGAACGGCACGTACGAGCTGTTGCTGTCATCCGGCAGCGTCCGTCCCGTGGCGCTGACCACGCCCGCCGTCACGCTGTTCTCGAAGCCGAACGGCGAGCCGATGGCGATGGCCCACTGGCCCGGGCGGATGCGCGAGGGATCGCCGAAGTGGACGAACGGCAGGCCCGTCGCCGCGATCTTGATCAACGCCACGTCGCTGCGCTTGTCGACGCCGATCACCTTGGCCGAGAATTCGCGGCGATCGGTGAGCTTGACCGTCACTTCCGAGGCGTCCGACACCACGTGCGCATTGGTGAGGACGTAGCCGTCGGCGCTGACGATGAATCCGGACCCGATGCCGTGACCGGGAGGCGCCTTCTCCGGATTGGGCATGTTGCGATGGAAGAACTGCGACAGGGGATCCTCGCCCTCTCCGGGTTCACCCTGCCCCGGTTTCTGCGCCTTCTCGGTGACGCTGATGTTCACCACCGCGGCCCCGCTTTCCGTGACCAGCTGGGTGAAATCGGGCAGGCCGGTGACGCGTGCCGACGCGGGGGCCGGCGAGGTCGGCACCGGGGTGGACGCGGTGTTCGCCGCCACGGGCACATCGACGCCGGAATGACCGGACTCGGCGCTGGAGCGTTGATGCGCCACCACGACCACCATCACGCCCGCCACCGCGGCGAGGAACCAAGTTCTCACGCTTCCCATGGATGCATATCCTCGAATTGGATGTTGAATGGTGCTTGAGACTCTACCAATGGGGCATAGGTTTCAAATTTCCAGGCTCAGGCCCCGCAATTTGTGGATGGCGGGCCGCCGGTCGCCGTCCGGGCGCCCGGCTTGCGGATACCCCGCATCGACATGCACAAGTGCTCGGCCTCGACGACCACCAGCACGCCCCGAGGG
>CAZZWZ010000001.1:0-43698 GCA_964657955.1 uncultured Steroidobacteraceae bacterium | reverse complement strand
CGCGGCACATGCCGTCGGGACCGGCGCGGGCCCGGCGGACCCTGGGGCGGCCGGCTCGGTGAACCCGGCGCCTGCGGACCGGGAAGACTGGCAGCCCTACGATGCGGCCAGGGTGGCCGAACTGAGTGCCGCGGGACGACCGCTGCTGATCAATTTCACCGCCGATTGGTGCCTGACCTGCCTGGTCAACGAACGCCGCGTGTTCGCGGATGACGACGTGCGGGAAATCTTCCGCCACAAGGCGGTGACGTTGATGAAGGGCGATTGGACCAATCGCGACCCGGCCATCACGCAGGCGCTGGCGGCTTTCGGCCGCGCCGGCGTGCCGCTCTACGTGGTCTACAATTCCCGGGCGGGCTCCGCGGCCCCCGTGGTGCTGCCGCAACTCCTCACCGCGGGCGCCGTCCGTGAGGCATTTGCCGATTTGCCCGATCGCGATTTGAAATAACCACTCAATGCCTCATGCTCCCGGCATGCCGCCATTTCACCGGTCGATCACCGTCATCGATTTCCGCCGCCAAAGCATGATTCTCGAATGGAACGCCGCCGGCGGCACGTGGACGGCCTGCGACGTGCCGCCGGCGCTGGTGCACGGGGTGGCGCTGATTCGCGCGTCACGGCCCAACATCTGCCTGTTCGGGCGCGACGGCCGGCTGCACCTTCAAGTTGGGTCGGAGCCCTTCCCCCTCTCGGACCAATCGCCGCGTATTCGCTGCACGCCGGACATCGCGAGCCTCGGGCTGCGCAAGCGCCTCATCGTCGAGTCGAGCGATGCCGGGGTGTTGTTCGATCACCCGTTCTGGGCCGGCCAGGGCGATGATTTTTGCCGCTGGCTCGCCGATCGCGCGGCGAATCCGGAATGGCGCTCGTCCAGCGGACGGCGCTGGACGGCCGGCGTCGAGCCCGCGGTGTTGCGGGCCAGCTGAACCGGGGGGTCTCAGGCCCGCAGGAAATCGCCGATGTGTTTCGCCAGCGTCTTGGGTGCGGCCTCGAACAAATCGGCGGCATAGTCGTCCAACTCGATGAACGTGGGACGCGCGAGCGACTCCGCCGTCCACCCCGAGTCGTCGCCCTCCCCGGCCTTGACGCGCAGGACGAGGCTTTCGTGCGCGACGCTGCGAACTTTGGGTGCGGGCTCGGGGACGGGCCCCCGCCCGGGCTGCGCATCGAGAGGAGGCGCGGCCACCAGCACCAATCGCCGCACCAGCGCCGGCTGGACGGCCGTCAGGTCCAGGGCCGCCGTCGCGCCAAAACGAAACCCGAGGACGTCGATCTGCCGCAGTCGAAGATCGGCCACGAGATCCGCCACCGCCAGTCCGGCCGCCGTCGCCGTGAGGGGCCCCGGGTCCGATTCTCCGCATCCGGGCAGATCGGGCGCATAGACCGAACGATCGACGGCGATCTCCGCCAGAAACTTGCTGAAGATGCGCCCGGTCGTCTCTGCGGGATGCAGACAGATCAGCGTCGTCCCCTCGTCGAAGCCGCCCGTGGTCGGAAAAGCCGTCCGCACGTGCAGCTGACCGAAACGACAATCGAAATAGGCGCGGCGCATGCGCACGGTGGATGGGGAACCGACGAAAGACGGTGATGGCTTAGCCAAGGATGGCCTCCAGCGTGATGGGAAATCCGAGCGAGAGAATACTCGACTCCGGCCCGACCGGCGGCCGGATGCGGCATTCTCCGTCGACCGCACAAATGTGGCGTTTTTAAGACATGAATTTTTGCCTTTATGTGCAATAAAGCTAGCGTTAAGCCCTGCGCGAGGCTAGAGTGTTGCTCAGACGCAATAGGATTTTAGGGAAGTAGAAGAGACCGATCACCGTCGATGCGCAACTATAGCGCCACGATGAGGCATGGGGATTTGAAAGCCGGGCCCTGCCCGGCTTTTTTATTGGCGCGACGCGTTTACCGCTGCGACGAACTCATGGGTGCGACGAGGCTTCCGCCGGCAGCCGGTCCCACACCCGCGACACGGTGAACCCCTCCGAGCGGCCCCCCTTGAATCCCACCACTTCGATGAGACGCTGACCGTCGTCCGAGAGGTTGTAGCGTTCCTCGAACGGCGGATGATCGTCATCGGGATCGCCCGCCTGAATCACCAGGGTTCGCCCCTCCCAGCCGCACACCGCGGGCGGCCCGTCCCGATCGCGCCCGCGTGCCGATCGATCACGTCCGCCGCGACCGGCGGCGTGCGGATCATCCTCCGGCGGCGGGCGGGAATTCTTCGCGGTCCCGGACATGGGCTGGTACACCTGGTTGACCCCCGCGGAGGTCATGGCGACCACGCCGGCGACCTGCTTGATCTCCACCTCGCGACCCGGCCAGCGCAGTCCCTGGCTCAACGCGCCCACGGCCGGCAGCGAGGGACCGCCGAAGCCGCCGCCGGGACCGCCCGGACCCCCGGGGCCGCCCCGTCCACCCCGTCCGCCCTGACCCTGTGACCTGGCGGCTTTCGACGGATCGGCGACCTGGCTCTGGATCAGGTGCAACGGATCGTCGCTCTCCTCCACGTTGAGTTGCCACCGCCCCGACAGATCGACCCCGGGGGGCGGCGCCGACGCCAACCGTTCACCGGCGCACGAGGCAAGCAGTGCCAGCGCCACAACCATCGCAACCCGCATGAGTACCTCGAATCTCGCGCACGACGCCCGGCCCTTCGACCGCGGCGGGTGGGATTGATTCCCGCAAGCTTATCAGCGCGAGACGCCTGGCACCGCCGAGCGCCGGGCTTTGGACACCGCACGAACATCACTGGGGCCCGACAGCCAGACACGGCCGGCGCAAGGTTCGAAACACACCCGGATGGGCTCGCTGCGACGCACGGTCTGCGCACCGCAGGCGATCCTGGTGTCGCCCAGATCGGCGCGAATGAGGTCCACCAGCGTGGCGCCGGACTCCGTGGGCGGCGGCGCGTGCGCCAGGATGCGTGCCTGAATGTCGTCCATCCGCCGGGTATCGCCGATCACCGCGCGCTTGAACCGATCGAGCTCCGCCAGCACCGAGCTCAGGAGGCTGTCGGTGATGTCGCTGGACCGGCCGGCGTGGCCCGGCAAACGCAGGTGCAGCAGTCCGCCCACGCCGCGTCCCTCGTCGTGCAGACACAGCGCCAGGGCGCCTCGCAGCTCGGCCACCATCAGCATGGGCTGCGGCGAAACCCGGTAGGTGTCCGGAACGACCAACGTTTCCTCGAGATCTTTTGGCACTGCGGCAATCCTGTGAAATGCCGGCAGATACTGCTCCCGGGCCGACCGGTGCGCTGCCAAGCAAATCACGCTTTCGCCGGGTGGCGGTGCCGCGACGGTTGGCCGCGGCGCGGCGCGGGCACCGCGTGGACGCGGCGTGCGTCGTGATCGTGATGCCGTTATATGGACATAACCGCGATATATTGGCCGCCATGGCGCAACCGGCGTTAAGCTGACGGGCTATGTACCGCTATGATGCCACCGACACGGTGCTGGTCGCCGAGCGGGTCGCGGAATTTCGCGATCAGACACGACGCTTTCTCGCCGGCGAATTGAACGACGAAGAGTTCAAGCACCTGCGGCTGCGCAACGGCCTGTACATCCAGACCCACGCGCCCATGCTGCGGGTGGCCATACCGTACGGGCTGTTGTCCTCGACGCAGCTGCGCATGCTCGGCTCCATCGCGCGGCGCTACGATCGCGGCTACGGGCATTTCACCACGCGGCAGAACATCCAGTACAACTGGCCCCGGCTCGAAACGGTGCCGGACATCCTGGCGGACCTCGCCACCGTGGAGATGCATGCCATCCAGACCAGCGGCAACTGCATCCGCAATACCACCTCGGATCATCTCGCCGGCGTGACGCCGGACGAGATCGAAGATCCGCGTCCTTGGTGCGAGATCATCCGCCAGTGGTCCACCTTCCATCCCGAGTTCACCTATCTGCCGCGCAAATTCAAGATTGCCGTGACCGGGGCGCCGCAGGACCGGGCTGCCTCGCTGGTGCACGACGTCGGGGTGCACATCGTGCGCGATGCCGCCGGCGAGGTGGGCTTCGAGATCCTGGCGGGCGGCGGTCTCGGCCGCACGCCCATCATCGGGCAGGTGGTGCGGGAATTCCTGCCGCGCCGGCACCTGCTCTCGTATCTCGAGGCCATCCTGCGGGTCTACAACCTCGAAGGACGCCGCGACAATCTCACCAAGGCCCGCATCAAGATTCTGGTGAAGTCGCTGGGAATCGCCGAATTCCGCAGGCGGGTGGAGGCCGAGTGGGAGCTGATCCGGGACACGGGGCTGCTGGTGACCGAGGCCCAGGTCGCCCGGATGCGCGGCTTCTTCGAGCCGCCCGCCTATGAGAGGCTGGCGAACGTCGATCCGACGGCCGGCAGGGACGCGGCGTTTCGTGCCTGGTATCGCTACAACACGGCCGACCACAAGGTGAGCGGCTATCGGATCGTGTACGTGTCCTTGAAGAAGCCGGACGTGGCGCCGGGCGATGCCACCGATGCGCAGATGGAACTCATCGCCGATCTGTCCGACCGGTACAGCTTCGGCGAGGTGCGCGTCACCCACACGCAGAATCTGCTGCTCGCCGACGTGGCGCAGGAGAAGGTGTTCGAGCTCTGGCAGACGCTGGAACGGGCGGGCCTCGCGACCCCCAACATCGGCACCCTGACCGACATGATCTGCTGCCCGGGGCTCGATTTCTGCAGCCTGGCCAATGCCAGCTCCATCGACGTGGCGCGGCTCATCAACGACCGGTTCGACGACTACGATTATCTGTACGACCTCGGCGAACTCGACGTGAAGATGTCGGGTTGCATGAACGCCTGCGGCCATCACCACGTCGGCCACATCGGCATCCTCGGCGTCGACAAGGGCGGCGAGGCCTGGTATCAGATCACGATCGGCGGCGCGGCCGGCGCCGATGCCTCGCTCGGATCGGTGATCGGCCCGTCGGTGAAAAAAGCCGATGTGCCGGAGACCATCGCCCGTCTGCTGGCGGTGTACGTCGAGCATCGGCAGGACGAGGAGAAATTCCTCGACACCGTGCGCCGCCTCGGCGTGAAGCCGTTCAAGGACAGGGTGTATGCCGCGCCGGCTGCTGCGTAAGGGCGAGGTCGTCGAGGACGACTGGCGCTATTCGGAAACCGGCACCGGGCCGGACGCGGGCGGCGATCTCATCATTCCGCTCGCCCGCTGGATCGAGGAGCGCGACGCCTGGTCGGCGCGCCCCGGGCGCCTGGGAATCGTGCTGCTGCCCGCCGACAAGGTCGAACGGCTCGCGCCCGATGTGCCGCGCTTCGCGCTGATCGCCGCCGACTTCCCCGGTCCGAGCGACGGCCGGGGCTACACGCAGGCGCGGCTGCTGCGCGAACGGTACGGCTTCACGGGGGAATTGCGGGCCGCCGGCTACGTGCGCCGGGATCAGCTCTTCTTCCTGGCGCGCTGCGGTTTCGACAGCTTCGAATTGCCGGAGCACGAACTGGCGGCGGCGGATGCCGCATTCCGCACCTTCTCGGCCGAGTATCAGCCGTCGAACGATGCCGGGCTGCTCCATAAGCTGCCGAGGAACGTCACCGCGGAGTGATGTTCATCCCCCGTTGCTGGCGGTCGTCCATCTCACCCAGCGTGGCGGCGATGGAATTCTCGGTCTCGCGCAGCTCGGTGCGCAACGCGGCGAACGCCGCTTCGAACCGCGCCTCCTGCTTCGACATCTCTTCGCGCAACAGGGTGCTCAACGAGGTGAAACGCGAGGCTTCGGCATCGTCGGCCAGCGCGCGCTGCGACTGCAGCTCCTTCGACTGGCGCCGGTAGTCCATCAGCAGCTTGCTCTGCCACATGCCGAGGTAGATCGCATAGCCCAGGGTCACCAACGCGATCAGTGCCAGCATCACGATGCCGATGGGGAGGGAGATCGAGCCCACCAGGAAATAGAAGCTCGCGGGCGCCGCGAACACGCTCCAATTGAGCACCAGAAACAACGCGGCCAGCAGCCCGGCCACGATCAGGACAATGGTCCTCACTCGCATGTTAATCCTCCGCGCCATGTTCACCTCCCGGCTGCCGTTGCAGGCGGCCACCAATAACCAACCCGGTTCGCGGCCGCCCTCGCGCCGCAGCCATCGTCCATCTTGCAGCCGCTTGCGGGCGGCGGATCTCGCGTCAGGGGTCGTCGCGCACGGGGATTTTGAGTCCCGCCACCATGCGCTCGGCGTCTTCCTGCGTCTCCATTTTCTCCGCCTCCCGGACCAGCTTGCGCGGCAGATGCGGCGCAAGTAATTCGATGAACTCGTACATATAGGCTCGCAGCAGGGCGCTGCGCCTGAAACCGATCCAGGTCGTATGCCCCGCGAACAGATGCGCCGCGTCGAGCACCTCGAGATCCGCATCGGCGACGGGATCCACCGCCAGCCGGGCCAGGATGCCGACGCCGAGCCCGATGCGCACGTAGGTCTTGATCACATCCGAATCGCGCGCCGTCAAGGCCACGTCGAGGGACAGTCCCGCGGTCTCGAACAGCGCCGCCAGTGACGAACGCCCGGAAATGCTGAACACGTAGGTCACGATGGGATAGGCGGCGATCTTCTTGAGCGTCAAACGCCCGGCCGACGCCAGCGGATGCCCCTTCGGAACCACCACCGCGCGATGCCATCGATACACGGGCAAACGAACCAGATGGGGGAACAGGTCTTCGGATCCGGTGGCGATGGCGAAGTCCACGCGATCCTTCGCCACCATCTCGGCGATCTGTTCGGAGGTGCCCTGATGCAGGTGCAGCCGCACCTTGGGATACTTGCTGCGAAAGGCGCGGATGACCTCGGGCAGCACGTAGCGCGCCTGGGTATGCGTGGTGGCGATGGACAGCGTGCCCCCGTCGGCCTTGCGCAACTCCGCCGACGTGCGGCGGATGTTCTGCATCTCCCGGAGGATGCTGCCGGCGCGCGAAATGATCTCCTCGCCCGCCGCCGTGGTCCGGGTGAGCGAACGGCCCTCCCGCTCGAACAACTGGAAACCCAGTTCCTCCTCCAGCATCTTGAGCTGGCGGCTCACCCCCGGTTGCGAGGTGTGGAGCTGCTTGGCCGCGGCCGTGATGTTCAGGCCGTTGTCGTGCACCGCCACCAGGTAGCGCAGTTGCTGGAACTTCATCGCACGGCGCGGGCGCGCTGTCGGAAGGATTCTGGGGTGGGCATCCGCATAGGATATAAGGTTAGCGCATGTGGACATAAGCGTAAGTTCGTTCCTCACCGGCGGCGATCTCAAAAATGCGTGTTACGCCAACAGCTTGGGACTGGAATTCGTTCCCACGCGCCATCGCCGGTCGAGGGGCCCGGGTGACCGGCATCCGCCGCAGCCGGTCGGCCGGCCGCGCCCCACGGCTGAGCCCGCGCTGCGCGGCCGCGACTCTTGTGCGACGATGATGCCGTGAAGTACTTCCCCGTATTTTTCGATCTCGAGCGCCAGGCCGTTCTGGTGGTGGGCGGCGGCGAGGTGGCGCTGCGCAAGGTGTGCCTGCTCGAGCGCAGCGGCGCGGTCATCACGGTGGTGGCCCCCGACGTGGTTCCCGAGCTGCAGGAACGCGCCGCACAGGGGTCGCTGCAGATCCACCGGCGCGAATTCGTTCCGGGCGATCTCGATGACGCGAGACTGGTGGTGGTCGCCACGTCGCGGCGCGACATCAATCATTGGATTGCCCGGTTGAGCGATGCACGGCGCATTCCGGTGAACGTGGTCGACGACGCCGACGCGTCGCGCTTCATCGTGCCGGCCATCGTGGATCGCGATCCCGTGCTGGTGGCCATCTCGACGGGGGGCACCTCGCCCGTGCTGGCCCGCCGCCTGCGCGAGCGGCTCGAAGCGCTGCTGCCGAAGCGGCTCGGCGCACTGGCGCACTGGCTCCGGGGCCTGCGCGAGTCCAGCAAGGACCGGCTGCGCGACTCACCGGCACGGCGCCGATTTTTCGAGGCGGTGGTGGACGGCGCGGCCGCCAAGCGCTTCATCGACGGCGACCCGCAGGGCGCCATGCAAATCGCCCGGCAGCTGCTCGCGGACGCGGCAACCGCCGTGCGCGCGGTGGGAGAAGTCGCGCTGGTCGGCGCCGGACCCGGCGATCCGGAATTGCTGACGCTGAAGGCGTTGCGTGCGCTGCAGGATGCCGACGTGATCTTGTACGACCGGCTGGTGTCGCCGGCCATTCTCGATTTCGCGCGACGGGATGCGGCACTGATCAGCGTGGGCAAGGCCTGCGGCGGGGTCAGCGCCTCGCAACCCGACATCAACGCGCTGCTGCTGACGCACGCCCGACAGGGCAAACGCGTGGTGCGGTTGAAGGGGGGCGACCCGTTCATTTTCGGGCGCGGCGGCGAGGAGCTCGAGACGCTGGAACAGGCCGGGATTGCTTGTTCCGTCATTCCCGGAATCACCGCGGCGCTGGGCATCGCCGCCTGCACCGGCATTCCGCTCACCCACCGCGATCACGCCCACAGCGTCACCTTCGTCACCGGACATGCGGATCGCGAGGGTCGGGAGCCCGATTGGCGGGCGCTCGCCGCACCCGGAACCACGGCCGTGTTCTACATGGGGCTCGCGCGCCTGCAGCACATCGTCGAGCGGTTGCAACGGCACGGCGCCCCGCCCGAGCTGCCCGTGGCCATCGTGGCGCAGGGCACGCTGCCCGGACAACGCGTGATCGCCGCGACGCTCGGAACGATCGGGGCCGCGGCGGACGCGGAGCGCCCGAACGCGCCCGCGCTGCTCATCGTCGGTCAGGTGGTGGCGCTGCGCCAGGGACCGGCCGGATCAGCCCGCGCCGATCGCCCCGGCAAAACCCTTCTCCGCGATCCAGCGCCGGTTGAATAGCCGCGACTGGTACTTCGCCCCGCCGTCGCACAGGATGGTGACGATGGTGTGCCCGCGGCCCATTTGCTGCGCCAGCCGGAATGCACCGGCCACGTTGATACCGGCCGTGCTGCCGAGCAGCAGCCCTTCCTCCCGCAGCAATCGATAGACGAACTGCACGGTTTCCGCGTCGGGGATGCGCATGGCATCGTCGATGGGCGCGCCCTCGAGATTGGCGGTGATGCGCCCCGTGCCGATGCCCTCGGTGATGGACGAGCCGCCGTCGGATTTGAGCACGCCGTCCTTGAAGTAGTGATAGAGCGAGCTGCCCGGGGGATCGATCAAGACGCTGCGGACGGCCGGGGATTTCGACTTCAGAAACGCCGCGACGCCGGCCAGCGTGCCGCCGGTGCCCGTGGCGGCGCAGAAGGCATCCACCCGGCCCTGCGTGTCGCGCCAGATCTCGGGCCCGGTGCCCTCGAAATGCGCGGCACGGTTTGCCGTGTTGTCGAATTGATTCGCCCACACCGCGTCGGGCAGCTCGTCGGCGAGGCGTCCCGCCACCTTCTGATACTGGTTGGGGTTGCTGTACGGCACGGCGGGCACCTTGCGCAGTTCGGCCCCCAACGCCTCGATGATCTGATATTTCTCGGCGGATTGATTGTCCGGCATCACGATGACGCACTTGTAGCCGCGCGCGTTGCAGACGTGCGCGATGCCGATGCCGGTGTTGCCCGCCGTGCCCTCCACCACCGTGCCGCCGGGCTTGAGCACGCCCCGCCTCTCGGCGTCCAGGACGATGCCCCGCGCCGCCCGATCCTTGACCGAACCGCCGGGATTCATGAACTCCGCCTTGCCCAGGATCTCACAGCCGGTCGCATCGCTCAGATGCCGCAGGCGTATCAGCGGCGTATTCCCGACCGCGCCCAAAAAACCGTCGCTCACCGTCATCGCCCGCCCTCCAGTTCACGCTGCATTGTCGTCGTATCGAGCTCACCGGTCCATTTGGCCACCACCAGGGTCGCCACCCCGTTGCCGATCACGTTGGTCAGCGCCCGCGCCTCGGACATGAAGCGGTCGATCCCCAGGATGAGCGCGATTCCGCCCACCGGCAGGGTGCCCACGGAGGACAGCGTGGCCGCGAGGACGATGAACCCGCTGCCCGTCACCCCGGCCGCGCCCTTGGAGGTCAACAGCAGCACCGCCAGCAGCGCGAGTTGTTGAGCCCAGCTGGTCGGCGTGTTCGTGGCCTGTGCGATGAAGAGGGTGGCCATGCTGAGATAGATGGACGTGCCGTCGAGATTGAAGGAATACCCGGCCGGGATCACCAGACCCACCACCTGCCTGCCGGCGCCGAGGCGTTGCAGCTTGGCTATCATCCGCGGCAGCGCCGATTCCGAGGACGACGTGCCCAGCACCACGAACAATTCCTCGCGGATGTACCTCACGAACTTCCAGATGCTGAAGCCGTGCAGACGCGCCACCAGTCCCAGCGCACCGAAGATGAACAGGAGGCAGGTCAGATAAAAACTCCCCATCAATCGCCCGAGCGAGAGCAGCGAGACGAATCCGTACCTGCCGACGGTGAACGCCATGGCGCCGAAGGCGCCGAGCGGCGCGAGGCGCATGATGTAGCCCACGATGGTGAACAGCGCCTCGGACAGGGCCTCGACCAACGCCAGAAGAGCCGTGCCGCGCTCCCGCATGGCCTGCAGGGCGAAGCCGGACAACACCGCGAGCAGCAGCACCTGCAGGAGCTCGCCGCGCGCGAAGGCGTCCACCACGGTGGTCGGTATCACGTTGAGCAGGAATTGCGGCACGGACTCCAATTTGCCGGGTCCCGCATAGGCCGTGACGGCGCCGGAGTCGAGCGTCGCCGGATCCACGTTCATGCCCCGGCCCGGCTTGAGGAGGTTCACCACCACCAGGCCGATGATCAACGAGACCGTGCTCATGACCTCGAAATACGCGAGCGCCAGACCGCCGGTCCTGCCCACTTTCCCCACGTCTCCCGCCCCGGCGATCCCGGCGACGACGGTGCAGAAGATCACCGGCGCGATCAGCATCTTGATCAACTTGACGAAGCCGTCCCCCAGGGGCTGCATCTTCACGGCCAGCGACGGCCACAACACGCCCAGCAGCACGCCGCACGCGATGGCCACGAGAACCTGGAAGTACAACGATCGAAGCAGTCGCGTCACGCCCGGCACTGTAAGCGATTCCCGGGACCGAATGGCCCTCGCGGCGGTGCTTCGACGGTCCGGACGCGTCCATGACGCGTGCCGGAGTTCGAGCGAGGTTGCACTGGTCGGGAATAGGCTCAGTTGGCCCGGGCGGGAATACGCTCGGCTGGCCCAGTTAAAAGAATCCCCGGACTTGCCGGGGAATTCGGAGGGGAACAGGTGCAAGGTAAAAACCCCGCACGTCCGTCATTGGTGGATACGCGGGGCATTGCATTGCCCTTACGTTCGACCTTCTATCAGTTGTTGCGCCGGGTGGCTGCAAAAAAACAACGCCGCCACCACATTGGTCGTCAGAATACCAGTTAAGACCGATAAATCCAAGAGTTAAGTCACACGTTGATTGTGACATAAGTACAACATCTAGAAATCGTTGTGTGACGCGCAGCGCAGCACGAGCGCATCGGAGCCCGCGTGGGGAGCCTTTCCGCCGCGCGCGCTTCGGCCTGGTGCGATGCGCGCTTCGGCCGAATGCGCGGGCGTTTGCGTTTGCCGGCGGATTGCGCCAGATTCGGGCGCACGACGGAGGGCAAGTTCATGAAATATCTGCACACCATGGTCCGGGTCACCGACATCGAGCAGTCGCTGCGTTTTTATCGCGATGCCCTGGGGCTGGTGGAATTGAATCGGCAGGAAAGCACCAAGGGCCGGTTCACGCTGATCTTTCTCGCCGCCGCGGGTGATGAGCGTGCCCCGGTGGAACTGACTTACAACTGGGATCCCCAGCCATACGATGCCGGCCGCAATTTCGGCCACCTGGCGTATGAGGTGGAGGACATCTACGCCACCTGCCGGCGCTTGATGGATCATGGGGTCACCATCAACCGGCCGCCCCGCGACGGACACATGGCCTTCGTGCGCTCGCCCGACCAGATCTCCGTGGAGCTGCTCCAGCAGGGCGCATCGCTGCCGCCGGCCGAACCCTGGGCCTCCATGCCCAACACCGGCGTCTGGTGAGCCGACTCGAGACCGATGTTTCGGTGAACGCCGCGGCCTGCGGCTCGAGGTCTTCTGCCGGAAGACCTTCGACGGGACCGGTGTCTAGAACATCTCCGAGGCGTCCGGCGTCTTGACTTCCACCGGGACGCGGGACGGGATGTGATCGCCCGTGATCATCTCCTCGTAGGCCTGCCCCGGACCCACCATGGGGTACACGCCGGCATCCTGGTCGATGAGCACCTCGAGAAAGGCGGCACCTTCGAAGCGAATGAACTCTTCGACGATGCGCGGGACATCGGCCTTGCGGTCCAGGCGGACCGCGTACTTGAACCCATCGGCCTGGGCGGCTTTGACGAAATCCTTGGTGTGCAGGCTCTTGTCGCTGCCGCTGAGGCGCCCCTTGTGGAAGAGCTTCTGCCACTGCTTCACCATGCCGTCACCGCAATTGTTCAGCACGACGACCTTGATGGGCAGGTCGTACGTGGTGACGGTTTCCAGTTCGCCGATGTTCATGCGGATGCTGCCGTCGCCGTCGATGTCGATCACCAGCCGGCCCCGCTGGGCGAATTGCGCGCCCACCGCCGCCGGCAGCCCGAATCCCATGGTTCCCATGCTGCCCGACGTCAGCCACAGCCGGGGACTGCGGAAATCGAAATACTGCGCGGCCCACATCTGGTGCTGACCGACGCCCGTGGTGATGATGGCCTCCCCGCGGGTCAGCCGGTTGATCTCTTCGATGACGTAGTAGGGCTGGATCGCCTCGCTGTCCCGGTCGTAGTTCATCGCGTACTTCGTGCGCAGCGCCTCGCAATGCTCCCGCCAGACGCTCCAATCGCGCGAGAAGCCGTGCCGCCGGCCGTACGCCGTCAGCGCCTGCAGCGCATCCGTCATGACGCCCACGTGGTGCCATTGGACGCTCTTGACCTTGTTGATCTCCGACGCATCGATGTCCAGATGCGCGATGAATCTGGCCCGCGCGGCAAACTTCGCCGGATTGCCGGCGACGCGGTCGTCGAACCGGGCGCCCAGGGCCAGCAGGAAGTCGCAATCGTCCACGGCATAGTTCGCGAATGCCGCGCCGTGCATCCCCAGCATGCGCATGGACATCCGGTCGGTGGTGTCCACAGCGCCGATTCCCATGAGCGTGGTCACCACCGGGATGTCGAACGTTCCGGCAAACTTGCGCAGCGCCTCCGAGGCTTCGGCGTTGATCACGCCGCCGCCGGCATAGATGAGCGGACGCTCGGCGACCTGCAACGCCGCGAAGAAATCCGCGCACGCGGCTTCCGGCAGCCTGCTGCCTTCCAGGCGGTTCATCCGTTGCCGGTAGCCCGGGATGGGCAGCCGGCCCGAACCCCGGAAAACCCCCTTCCAATTCTGAACGTCCTTGGGCACGTCGAGCACCACGGGGCCGGGACGGCCGGTGCGCGCGATTTCGAACGCGGTGCGCACGGTGGCTTCCAGCTTCAGCGGATCGGTGATCAAAAAAACGTGTTTGGCGACCGCCCCCATGATGGTGGGCACCGGCGCTTCCTGGAACGCATCGGTGCCGATGGCGGTGGTCGGCACCTGCCCGCAGATCACGACGATGGGCACCGAATCGGCCATGCTGTCGCGCACCGGCGTGACCATGTTGGTCGCTCCCGGTCCCGAGGTCACCAGGGCCACGCCCACCCGGCCGCTGGCGCGGGCGAAACCGGCGGCCATGAAGCCCGCGCCCTGTTCGTTGGCCGGTACGATCAGCGGCATGGACGACCGATGCTGTTCGTTGTAACGAAAAACCGAGTCGTAGATCGGCAGGATCGCGCCGCCGCTGTAGCCGAAGATGGTGTCCACGCCCTCGTCCGCGAGAACCTGCACGAGCATGTCCGCGCCCGTCATGCTCGAGCCGGCCAGCGGATGAGCGCCCTGATTTAACATGTCGTCGCGGTCTTTCACCCGGGGAGACTAGCATCTCTGGCCCTAGCGCCCAAGTGCCGGCCTCCCGTATCCTGCGGCCCCATGCGCCACCTCATCGCCGTTCTCCTGCAAAACGAAGCCGGCGCGCTCACCCGCGTCACCGGCTTGATCTCCACGCGCGGCTACAACATCGAATCGCTGTCGGTCGCGCCCACCGACGATCCCACCGTCTCCCGGGTCACCCTGGTCACCATCGGTTCCGAGGAGGTGATCGCACAGATCAACGCCCAGCTGTGCAAGCTGGTGGACGTGGTGGCGGTCGAGGACATGACCAGCGGCGATCACCTCGCCCGCGAGCTGCTGCTGGTCAAGCTCCAGGTCGCCGCCGACCACGTCGAGTCCGTCGACGCCCTGACGCGGCAGGTGGGCGGGAAGGTGCTGTCGGCGAAACCGGCGAGCTTCATCGTGGAGCTCGCCGGCACCGAGACTCAGATCGGAGAATTCATCGCGAACGTCGGCGCTTTCGGCGCCGTGATCGAGGTGGTGCGCAGCGGCGTCCTCGGTATCTCGCGCGGCAATCCGCGCCTGCACCTGGTCAGATGACCGCGGGCCCGGCCGCGGCGGCGGTCGCCCGAGATCTCCCGGCCCGGGCGGCCTTGGGCGCGATGGCGGCGCCCACGGCCCCGGAATCGTAATCCTTGGAGTAGGCCTGCCACGCCCGCTGGATGCGCACGGCCGCCGCATCCGACAGCCGCTCCGTCGCGGCCACCCAGCCATGGCCGGCCGCACCCTTGCCGGCCGCACCCGCGCCCGCCACGTAGGCTTGCAATGTTTCGACCGACGCGGCGCCGTGATGCCCGCAACCGCGCAGATGCGCCCAGGCCGTCACGCGGCCCATGCCCTCGATGGCCTGGATGGAACGGTTCATCTTTTTGCGCCACGACGCGAGGTTCAGCCGGTCGATGCTCGGCTGCAATTCCTTCAGCACGAAGGACCGCCCGTTCATCTTCACGGCGTCCAGCATGGCGGGCGCGATCGCCTGCATGATCTTCTGCACGTCGATGACGCGGGCCGCATCGTCGGACCATGCCGGCTGCGGGCGCTTCAGCCAACCGATGACGGCCGAGGGTGCCGCGAATTTCATGTCCAGCACGAACTGACCGTCCGGTCCCCCGCGGCCATGCACCAGCAACATGTACCGCTCCAATCCCAGGCTGCCATTCCCGGCGATGCGGCGCGCGGCGCCCTCGAGCGCGAAAAATCGCCGCGTCGCGGACCTCGTGGCGCTTCCGGGGACTTCGAGCTGCGACAGCACGCCGGCGAACGCCGAACTCTTCGTCCCATCCAGCGCCAACGCCCGCACCCCGTCGATTTTCAGGCTTCGCCGGCCGCCCTTGAGCTTCGTGAACCGGTTCAACAGGTCGCTGCGCGAGCGCCGCATCGCACGACGCAGCAGCGCGCGAAAGACGCCGGTGGCCAGCGAGCGCTCGATCCAGCGCGGCTTGCCGTCGCGTATGGCGGCGATGTACGCGAGCAGAAAGCTTCGCACCAGCAACCGGCACCGGGTCCGGTTCAGGCCCAGTCCCCGGGCCGCCACCTTGACTCCGGTCACGAAGCGCACGATGTCCAGGGTCAGGGGCGCCAGGCAGGCTTCGTCGAAATCGTTGATGTCGAAATAGCACAGGCGGTTGTCGCCCTTGAACGCACCGAAATTCTCCAGGTGCAGGTCGCCGCAGATCAAGGTTCGGGGCGCCTTGAACAGGGCATGCGCCCGCGGCAGAAATTCCAGGAACAACGGATTCGTGCCGCGGAAGAAGGCGAACGGATCCTGCCTCAGCTGCGCGCACTTCAAGGTCAACCGATCGAAGTCCCGGGCTCTGTTTTGCGATAAAATCCGCCGGGTGATTGCGCTGGTGCGTAGCATGCGGTTCTCGAGTTCCAGGATCGTGTGTCGACAATTGAGATTACTCCATGCTCGAACTCGAAGTAACTGCCGAAGGCTCCGCTGCCGGCGCGCGGAGCGTCGGCGACGCGTGGTCCGACGCGGCCGCTCGACGGCCGGGCGGGCGGCCTTGAGCGGATTTCGAAGCCTGCGGCGCGCCGCGTTCGCACTCGTGCTGGCCGGCGGCGTGTTGCTCGACGCCGCCGCCGATTCACCGAATCCGCCGGTACGCGTCGAGGCACGCTCGACCCATCTGCTCGCCGTCGGCATCGTGCACGACGACCGGATGCAGATTCACGTCAGCCGTCTGCTCGACAATGCGCCGGTGCGCGATGCCGTCGTGACCGTGCTGTTGCGCGGTACCGTGCATCCCACCACGGCCGAAGCCGACGGCGGTTACGGCATGGAGACCAAGGATCTTCGCCTGCCCGGGTCGGCGGCGCTGGTGTTCCAGGTGGCGCAGGGAGACCTGCACGAGGATCTCAAGGGAGCGCTGCAGGTGGCGGCAAAACCGGCGGAGGACACCGGCAACAGCAGCCGTCAGCTCGGGTGGTGGGTGCTCAATTTCGCGGTGTGCATCGGCTTCTTGATGCTGATGTCACGGCGGCGCAAGGCGGCCGCGGCGCGAAACTCCGAAGACACAGAAGACACATGAGGCCGCGGTAGACCCGCGGCGCGGGGATGGTTTCACGAGGTCGCGCCGGACTCAGGACGCCGCGCGACTCACAACGCCGCGTTGTCGGTCTCGCCGGTGCGGATGCGCACCACGCGCAGTATGTCGGTCACGAAGATCTTGCCGTCCCCCACCTTGCCCGTTTTGGACGCTCCGACGATGGCTTCCATCACCTGGTCCACCAGCTCGTTCTTCACGGCGACCTCGATGCGGGTCTTCGGCACGAAATCCACGACATATTCGGCCCCGCGGTACAGCTCGGTGTGGCCGCGTTGACGCCCGAATCCCTTGACCTCGGTGACCGTCATGCCCGACACGCCGATTTCGGACAGCGCGGCCCGGACGTCGTCCAGCTTGAAGGGTTTGATGATGGCAGTGATCAATTTCATTGCGAGACTCCGCTGCAGCGTGACGCCGTGTCAATCCTATTACTATTCTACGCAACCAGCACCCATCATGTGACCAAGTGATCCCGCCGTCCGCTAAAATATCGGCTTGAGCCCACAGCGAGACCGCCCATGACTTCGACCATTCTCATCGTAGGCGGCGGCCAGGCGGGCGCTCAGGCCATCGACACGCTGCGCCGCGAGGGATTCGAGGGCCGGCTGGTGTTGATCGGCGAGGAATCTCAACTGCCCTACCAGCGCCCGCCGCTGTCGAAGAAGTTCCTCGCCGGCGAGATGCCGGCCGAGCGTCTGCTGTTCCGGCATCAGGCCTTCTACGACGAGCATCGCGTGGAGCTGCATCTGGGGGTGCGGGCCACGCGGCTCGATGCCACCGCCCGGCGGGTGACCCTGGCGGATGGGCAGTCCGTCGCCTACGACCGGCTGCTGCTGTGCCTGGGCGCCATCGCCCGGCGGCTCACCTGCCCGGGCGCCGAACTCGACGGCGTGCATTATCTTCGCAGCATCGGCGACGTCCCGCTCATCCAGGCGGCGCTGAAACCGGGTGCCCGCGTCCTCATCATCGGCGGCGGCTACATCGGCCTGGAGACCGCGGCTACCGCCCGAAAGATGGGCTGCCAGGTGACCGTGCTGGAAATGGCCGACCGGCTCATGAACCGGGTGGTGGCGTCTAGCGTGTCGGATTATTTCGCCCACGAGCACCGCACCCACGGCGTGCACGTCGTCTGCAACACGCGGGTGGTGCGGCTCGAAGGATCGTCGAGGGTGGAGCGCGTCGTGTGCGCCGACGGCACCACCTATGCGGCCGACCTGTTGCTGGTGGGGGTGGGAGCGGTGGCGAACACGCAGCTGGCGGCCGAGGCGGGGCTGAAATGCGACAACGGCATCGTCGTCGACGAATACTGCCGCACCAGCGATGCCGCGATTTACGCGGCCGGCGATTGCACCAACCATCCCTCGCCGCGCTTCGAGATGCGGGTGCGTCTGGAATCGGTGGACAATGCCTTCGAGCAGGCCAAGGCTGCGTCTCTGAACATGCTGGAACGGCCCACCGCCCACGACCGCGTGCCGTGGTTCTGGTCCGATCAGTTTGACAATAAGCTGCTCATCGTCGGGTTGTCGCAGGGTCACGATCAGCAGGTCACGCGCGGCGATCCCGCCACCCGCAGTTTCTCCGTCTGCTATCTGCGGGGTGGCGAGTTGCTGGCGCTCGAGGCCGTCAATCATGCCAAGGACTACATGGCCGCACGCAAGCTCATCGGCGAGCGCGTGCGCCCCGACATCGACAAACTGGCGGACGGACAAACCGCGCTGAAAGAGGCCTTTTGATGCCAAAAATCGTGTTCGTGCAACCGGACGGCGCGGTGCGCACCGTCGAGGCGGCCGCCGGCATCACCCTGATGGAGGCCGCGCGCCTCAATCGGGTGCCCGGTGTGGTTGCCCAGTGCGGCGGGGCCTGCGCCTGTGCCACCTGCCATGTGTACGTGGACGCGGCCTGGCTGGCCCGGCTCGAGCCGCCCGAGGACATGGAGCAGGGCATGCTGGAATCGGCCTGGGAGCCGCGCGCCGGCAGCCGGTTGAGCTGCCAGGTGCAGCTCACGCAGGCTCTCGACGGACTGACGGTCGCAGTGCCGGAACGCCAATGTTCGGGCTAGCCCTGCACGGCGGTGCCGGCAGCCTGCCGCGGGCCGACATGAGCGCGGACCAGGAAATGCGCTACCGCGCGGGCCTCGAGGAGGCGCTCGGCGCCGGCTACGATCTGCTGGCGGGCGGCGGGACGAGCCTGGATGCGGTCACGACGACGGTGCTGCGGCTGGAAGACAACCCGCTCTTCAACGCCGGGCGGGGCGCCGTGTTCACGCTCGACGGCGGCCACGAACTCGACGCGTCGATCATGGACGGGAGCACCCGGCAAGCCGGCGCGGTCTGCGGCCTGACCCGCATCCGGAATCCGATCGCACTCGCGCGTGCCGTCATGGACCATTCGGATTACGTGTTTTTGAGCGGTGCGGGGGCGGAAGCGTTCGCCGCGACCCAGGGTTTCGAATTCGTACCGCAGAGCTACTTCTTCACCGAGGCGCGCTGGCAACAACTCGAACGCATCCGCAGCGGCGACGAAGGCCTCTCGGCACTGACCATTTCACACGTGGGCACGGTGGGGGCCGTGGCGCTGGATCGAAGCGGCCACCTCGCCGCCGCGACCTCGACGGGCGGCATGACGGGCAAGCGTTTCGGCCGCATCGGCGATTCGCCCGTCATCGGCGCCGGCACCTATGCCGACAGATCCTGCGCCGTATCGGCGACGGGACACGGTGAGATGTTCATCCGCGCGGCCGTGGCGCACGACATCGCCGCCCGCCTGCGCTACGGCGGCCGCGATCTGACCACGGCCGTCCGCGAAGTGGTCCATCAGGAATTGACCGCCCTGGCCGGCGAAGGCGGCGTCATCGCCATCGATGCGCGCGGCGAGATCGCCATGGATTTCAACTCCGAGGGCATGTTTCGCGCCAGCCGCAAGGAGGGCGACGTCGCGCGAATCGCCATCTACCGGCCGGATCCGTAGTCGGGCCGCGCGTCGCGCAGCCGCCGCCGCTCAGCCCGCCTTGCGCTGACCCGGCCGCTTTTCGAAGCGGCCGGTGCGCAATGTCTCGTACTCGGATTCCATCACGACCACCCGGTTGCGTCCCTGCTCCTTGGCGCAGTACAGCGCCTCGTCGGCCAGCTGGATCAATCCCTCGCAGGTGCGGCCTTCCAGCGGCAGCACGACCGCCGCGCCGATGCTCACGGTGACCCGGCAGGCCACCGCCGACGCATCGTGCGCGATGTTGAGCTCGGCGATCGAACGTTGGATGCGGGTGAGCACCTCGGTCAGGTAGTCGCGGCCGGCGTCGTACAGCACCATCGCGAACTCTTCGCCGCCGTAGCGGGCCACGAAATCCAGCGGCCGCCGGGCGCACTGGCTCAACGAGACGGCCACCGCGCGCAGGCATTCGTCGCCCGCCTGATGTCCGTAGCGGTCGTTGAAGGCCTTGAAACAATCCACGTCGATGAGCAGGACGGCGATTTGTTGGGTCCCACGCACGGCCTGCTGCCAGACCCGCCGGATGTGCTGGTCGAACATGCGGCGGTTTTGAATCCCGGTCAGACCGTCGCGCGCCACCAGCTCACGGAGCAGTTCGGCCTCGAGGAACCTCAGCCGGCTCGTGCGTTCGTGCATGTACATGACCGAGGCGCCGAACAGATCCGCCGCCATCAGGCACATGGCGTGATAGAGGAAATCCCGCCCCCCCGGTTGCAGTAAGGTGCCGGCGCCCACAAACGCGAGGGTCACCAGCAGGTTGGCGGCCAGCGATTCGTAGAACAACAGGCCGCCCATGAAGAAGATGAACATGGTCGTGAGCAGCAAACAGGGGAACAGCGTCGGGGCGCCTTCCACCGGCCCGCCCGCCACGCCGCCCGCCGCCACGAGTTCCACCGCCAGCATGCTGAGGCCGAGCGCCGCCCCTGCCAGCGGCGCCAGCAGCGAATGGAAACGATGGCGCAGCGGCGAGAACGTGGACCCGAGACACAGCAGCAGAATCGGCACCATCACCAGGATGTGCAGCATGCTCGGAATGCGGTTGCGTTCCGGCCCGAGGAACAGCGTCTCGGCCGCCGTGAACGCCAGGATGATGACGACGGCGAGGCTCAGGTTGACGCGGATGTGCTGCAGGTTTTCGTCGAGATTCGTCCGCCGAAACTCGTCCTCCAGCCCCGGCTCGAATCTCAGCCACCGAAAGCCCGCTGTCAGCTGGCGCGAATGCGGCAGGTCCGGCAGGTCGTCGATGACTCGGGCGACAAACATCGCGATACCTTACCCAGGGTACGGGAAGTCCTCAACGACGTACGGCACAGCATGGGCGAATAAAACGTGATCCAGCCGCGGACAGCCGGGCCGTCCGTCGGCGGTGCCGCTTATGTCAAACGGCGGCGCGGTAGGCGGACGGCGCAGTGCAGAGCGGCGCGAAACGCGCAGCACCGGGCGGGCACCGCGCCGCGCCGGCGCTTCGGCGCTCAATCGGCGAGGTAATGAGCGAGGTACGTATCCAGGTCGACGCGGTCGGCCGCTTCGATGCGCGCCTGGGCCTCGTGCGATTCCTGGGCTTCGGAGGCGAACTCGGCCAGGCGGTTCTCGTTCGGTGGATACAGGTCCAAAAAATAATCCTTGTGCAGCTTGGACATGCGCTGCGCGAGCACGAAGAAGGACTCCCCGGTCTGCCGCATTTCATGAAGCAGGCGCGCCGACGGCGTGAGCGCCACGTCGTCGAGTTTGGCGCGCTGCTGTTCCAGCGCGGCTCGATAGGGACGCCCCGGCTCGCCGTGATCCAGCAGTTCGCACAACCCCTCCATGGCGTCGAGCAGCTCACGCGCCCAATCGGCCATGGGGTAGCTGCGGCCCTCGCGGTTCAACGTCAGGCCGGGTTCGCGGCCGCGGCGGGCCACCTTCAAATGGTTGGCATCCAGCGCTTCCTGCTCGTGCCGGTGAATGGGCTCGCTGTCGCGGAGCACGCACAAGGCGAGGAACGCCTCGAGAAAACGCAGCTTGTTCTGATTGACCCCCACCGGGTCGAAGGCACTCACGTCCAGGGCCCTGACCTCGACGTACTCGACCCCCGCCCGATGCAGCGCCTTGGTGGGCCGCTCGCCCGTCCGGGCGATGCGCTTCGGCCGGATGTTGCTGTAGTACTCGTTCTCGATCTGCAACACGTTGGCGTTCAGCTGCCGATAGATGCCGTCGACCTTGACGCCCATCTGCTGATACGGCGGGTACGGCGTGCTGATGGCCCGGGACAGGTCGCGAACGTATTCGTCCAGGCTGTTCACCGAGACGCTCACGGTGGCCTGATTCTTGTTGCGATAGCCCACGTCGCTCATGCGCAGCGAGGTGCCGTAGGGTTCGTACACCGTGTCGCGGTCCAGTGAGGGCAGATCGGTGCTGCGTCCGGCGAAGAAACTCCTGCACACGGCGGGCGACGTGCCGAACAGGTACAGGATCAGCCAGCCATACCGCCGGTAATTGCGCAGCAGGGAGAAATACTGCTCCGAGACGAATTCCTGGCGCGCCGCGGTCGACTGGTTGATGTGACCCAGCACCTCCCACAGGGCGGCCGGGAACGAATAGTTGTAATGCACGCCGGAGATCGCCTGCATGATGCGCCCGTAGCGCACCCCCAGCCCGTGGCGATAGATCGTTTTCATGCGTCCGATGTTCGACGTGCCGAACTGCGCCAGGGGAATGCTGGCGTCGCTCTCGACCGCGGCGGGCATGCTGGTGGACCACAACAATTCGTCGTCCAGATGACGGTAGACGAACTGGTGGATGTCGCAAAGATACTGCAGCAGCTCCCAGGTCTCGCCGAACGGCGGCGTCACCAGCTCGATCAGCGATTCGGAGAAATCGGTGGTGATGTGTTCGTTGGTCAGCGGCGCGCCCAGGTCGTGCGGGTGCGGCGTCCGCGCGATCTCGCCGGCGGGCGTCACGCGCAGCGACTCGCGCTCGACCCCCTTGCGGCCGCCGCGCAATACTCCGCGCTCCCCGGAGTTGATGAGCCCGGCCAGCCGGCGCTCGAAGTTCCTGTCGACGACGTTACGCAATACCCGGACCCCTCGCAGACGCGAATCGGCGCCAGTCGGCTAGAATACTTGAAGTTGCCGTGCCGCGGGCGGGCGCCCCCCTCTCACGGCAGCTCGGCGACCACTTCGATTTCGACCAGAAATCCCGGGTCCGTCAGCCGCTGCACCTGCACCCAGGAGGTGGTCGGCAACAACTCCTTCTGATAGAACTCGAAACGCAGATCGGAAGCCTTCAGCATCGCATCCATGTTCGTCGTATAGATGGTCTCCTTCACCACCTCGTCGAAGTCGGCTCCGTGCGCGGCCAGGGTGCGGCGGATGTTCGCATAGGCGGCGCGCATCTGGCCCGCCATGTCGCCCGGAGCGATCAGGCGTCCGGCCTCGTCGGCGGCGACGGAACCGGAGATGTACAGCGTCTTGTCGATGAGCACGGCCTGCGAAAAGCCGAAGTCTTTTTCGTAGGCGTTGAGGTGAAACACCTGCTTGATGCGGGGGAGCGGCGCTTCCGGCTCCTTCTCGCGGGTGCATCCCACGGGGCCCATGAGCGCCGCCGCGCCCAGCAGGATCGCGAAGACGGCCGGTCGTACGGTATCGTACATCCGCACCCCGACGTCTACGGGTGCTCCATGGCTTCGGCCCGGGTTCGCAGCGCGATCAGCATCTTCGGCAGATCGCGACGCAAGGCCAGGCGAACCAGGAACCGCGGCACCCAGAATCCGGGAACGAGTTCGATTTCATACCGGGCGATGGTATCACCGCCGTCGGGGCGCAGACTCCACGAAACCTGCAAGGTCTTCAGATCGCCGGCGGTGCGCTCCATCGTCACGCGCGACGGCTTGTCGTAGACCGCACGGATCTCGTAGGTCAGCCTGGGCACGTACCAGGAGTAGTCCACGACGTGCCGTATCCTCTGCCAGGACCCGTCGGCGGCGGTTTGCAGCACGTCGCATCCCACCAGACCGGGCACCAGGATGAGCGCCTCCGGGCAGCTCGTGATCAGCGACCAGACGATGTCCCGGGACGCGTGAATGCGCACGTTCGCATCGGCGCTGCCGCTCTGCTCGCCGGCGTCGAGCACCACGCTGAGCTGGACGCCGTTCGACGATCCGGATTCCGGCGCCGCCGCTTCCGGCGATCGTTCCGCGCCATCAGCCGCGACCATCGACCAAAAACAGACCGCGATCGGGAGTAGTCGGCGCACGCGACAGTGTGACCTGAAATTCCCCGCGGGGCGGCCGGTCATTCGGAACCGGCCGGTGCGTCCATCCACCGCTTGAGCGTTGCATCGAGCAGATCCAGCGGGGCTGCGCCGTTCCTCAGCATCTCGGCGTGAAACGCCCGTACGTCGAACCGGGAGCCCATTCGCTGCTGCGCCTGGGCGCGCCAGGACTGGATCTTCAAGTAACCGACGGTGCACGCCAGCGCTTCGCCCGGAAGCGCGATGTCGCGATCCACGAGGCTCGTCGCCGCAACCTCATCGAGCGGCGTCTGAGCGTGCAGGTAATCGAGCGCCTGCCCGCGGGTCCATTGCTGCGCATGGATCCCGGTGTCCACGACCAGTCCCGCGGCGCATTCGAGCTGGGCCAGCAGTGCGCCGAATTTCGCCTGCGGATCACGATAAACACCCATCTCATCGCCGAGCGACGCCGCATACAGTCCCCAGCCTTCGATCAATGCGGGGGCGCCGCCGAAACGACGAAAACGCGGCAGATCGGTGCGCTCCCGTTGCAGCGCCAGCTGAAGGTGGTGTCCGGGCAGCGCTTCGCGCAGGAATCGCGACGACACCGCGATCGCGGGACGCGCGTCGAGCCCCGCCGTATTGACGTAGAGCACCGCCGGCACCCGACCCGATGCCATGGCGGGTCGATAGGACAGGGCGGGAGTCGTGGCCTGACGGAAGGGCTCGACCGCCCGGATTTCCACGTCGGCCCGCGGCGCGATCGGGAACGAGGAAGGTGCGGCGGCTGCGACCTGGGTCTTCAACTCCTGGTAGGCGGCCAACAGCTCCTGGGGACTGCGGTAGGAGAAGCGCGGATCGCGGCGCATGTCGTCGAGGAAGCCCTGGGGGTTGCCGGCGAACGAAGTTTCGGACAACAGGGTCTGGATCCGCCCGTGCAGTCGCGACACCTCGGCCAAACCCAGCGCGTGCAGGTCGGCCGGAGTCTGCGTGCCATCGGTGGCTCGCTTGACGAGGAAACCGTACCACGACGCGCCGAGCGGCAGGGACGACAACCCGACGGTCACCCGTGCACGGGGCAGGTACTCGCGCTGCAGGAAATCGTGGAGCAACCGGTACGCCGGCAACACCCGGCCCTTGACCACCGTCGCGATGGACGCGCTCCAGCGCGCGCGGTCCGATGTCGAGGCGCCCTCCCCGCCGTTCAACGGCCGGTAGAACGCGTTGCCGGGCGAGTCCTCGCCCAGGGCGGCGAGCAGCGGCAGGGTCCGTTCCACCGCGGCGAGCGGCACCGTGTAACCGCGCCGCAGGCCCTCCCGCAGATTCATGATGGCCTGGTTGGTCCAGCGCTCGAAGCTCAGCGCCCGCACCCGCCAGTTGTCGAAATCGCGCTCGCCGGTCCATGCGAAGGGCTCGGCCGCGGTCGCCATCTGCGCAAACCGTTGCGGCACGCTGTCGTAGGCGTTGACCGGCAGCAGCTCGCTCGGGAAGGTGAAGCCCTCGATGGCGAGTTCTCGGTCGCGCCGGAAGATGTCGTAGGTCAGCTTCGACTCCGCATCCAGGCCGCCGCGGGAAATGGCGAGCAACGCCGCGAGGTAGCGCCGCTCCATGGCGAGGGAGTCGGCCAGGGATTGCGCGGCGATGAGGCCGCTGGGCGTTTCGCCGAATCGCCGTTCGGCGCCGCCCCAGGAATACCAGGGACTCAAGCCGCCGCTTTCGTCCCAGTACCGGTCCACCAACGAACTCAGCAGGTCACGTGGGGACTCGGCGCCCCGCGCTTCCCTGGCCGCCGCCGGCGCGACCGTCTGCGGCGCGGACGGCACCGGCGGTCCGCCGCAGGCAAGCAGACCGGCGGCGAGGCCGAGCGTGATCGAGGGGAGGCGAATCATCTTCTGATTATAAGCCGGTGGGTCGGTTCATAATTCGCCAACAGTCCGCACCGGGGGAACGAGTAACGCCATGCTGATCGGAACCAACGCTCGGCCCGTGGCCATCGTGGGCGGCGTGCGCACGCCGTTTGCCCGCGGCGACGGCGCCTATGCGCAGGTCGGAAATCAGGAGCTGCTGACCGCAGCGCTGCGCGGCATCGTCGACCGCTTCGGCCTGCGGGGTGAGCGCGTGGACGACGTGGCCGCCGGCGCGGTGAGCAGGCATTCGAACCAATGGAATCTCACGCGCGAGGCGGTGCTCGACTCCGGACTCGCCGCCGACACACCGGCCTTCGACGTGCAACGCACCTGCGCCACCTCCCTCGAGGCCGTCGTCCAGCTCGGCAACAAGATCGCGCTGGGGCAGATCGACTGTGCCATCGCGGGCGGCGTCGATGCCGTCAGCGACCCGGCCGTGATGTTCCCGCGGAGCTTTCAACAGCTGTTGCTGAGGAGTTTTCGCACCAAGAGCGGCATCCGTCGGGCGCGTCTGTGGCTCGGGTTGCGGATGAGCCATCTGCGGCCGGTGCTTCCCGGTCTCGCCGAGCCGCGCACCGGCTTGTCGATGGGCGAGAGCACGGAACTCCTGGTGCAACGCTGGGGCATCGGCCGAGCCGAACAGGACGCGCTGGCCGCCGAGAGCCATCGGCGGGCGAGCGCCGCGTACGCCGAGGGTTTCTACGGCGATCTGGTGCGCGGCTACCTCGGGCTCGAGCGGGACGACAACATCCGTGACGACCTGAGCGCCGATGAGCTGGCGAAATGGGTGCCGGCCTATGACTCCTCGGGTCTCGGATCGCTGACGGCGGGCAATTCCGCGCCCCTCACCGACGGCGCCGCGGCGGTGTTGCTGGCGTCGGAGGCATGGGCTCGCGAGCGGGACCTGCCGGTGCTGGGATTCCTCCGCTGTGCCCGGGCGGCGGCGGCCGACCACGCGGGGGTGCGGGAACACCTGCTGATGGCGCCTGCCTTCGCGGTGCCGCGGATGCTGCAGAATGCCCGTCTCACCCTGCAGGATTTCGATTACTACGAAATGCACGAGGCGTTCGCGGGCCAGGTCCTCTGCACCCTCGAGGCATGGAACGACGAGGCGTTCTGCCGCGAGCACCTCGGATCGCCGGCCCGGCTGGGCGCCGTCGACCGGGCCAGGCTCAACGTCAAGGGCGGCAGCATCGCGATCGGGCACCCGTTCGCCGCCACCGGCAGCCGGCTCGTAGCCACCCTCGCGAAGGTCCTGCACGAGAACCGGGCGCGGCGCGGCCTGATCTGCATCGGCGCGGCGGGCGGCCTCGGTGTCACCGCGATCATCGAGCGCTGAAAAGCGGTATTCTTGGCCTCATGAAGCTGCACGACACCCGATTGTTCCAAGAACGAGGTTTCATCGACGGCGAGTGGGTGAGCGCGGACGGCGGACGCACGCTGCCGGTGCTCAATCCCGCGACGGCGGAACGCCTGGGCACCGTACCGGACATGGCCGTCGACGAAACCCGCCGCGCCATCGAGGCCGCGGCGCAGGCATTGCCGGCGTGGGCCTCCCGGACCGCCAAGGAGCGTTCCGTCATCCTGCGCCGCTGGTTCGACCTGATGCTCGCGAATCAGCAGGATCTGGCGACGTTGATGACGGCCGAGCAAGGCAAGCCGCTGGCCGAGGCCATGGGCGAAATCGTCTACGCCGCCTCCTTCATCGAGTGGTATGCGGAGGAAGGCAAACGGCTGTATGGCGACATCATTCCCGGACATCAAGCCGACAAGCGGCTGCTGGTCCTGCGTCAACCGGTGGGGGTGGTCGCCGCCATCACGCCCTGGAATTTTCCCGCCGCCATGATCACGCGCAAGGCCGGCCCGGCGCTGGCGGCCGGATGCACCATGGTGCTGAAGCCGGCCACGCTCACCCCCTTCTCCGCCCTCGCACTGGCGGAACTCGCGCAACGGGCCGGGGTGCCGCCGGGGGTGTTCAACGTCGTGACCGGTTCCGCCACCGCCATCGGCGGCGAGATGACCCGCAATCCGCGGGTTCGCAAATTGACCTTCACGGGATCGACGGACATCGGCAAGAAGCTGATGACGCAGTGCGCCGGGACGATGAAGAAGCTGTCGCTCGAACTGGGCGGCAACGCACCCTTCATCGTGTTCGACGACGCCGATCTCGACGCCGCGGTACAGGGCGCCATCGCCAGCAAGTTCAGGAACACCGGCCAGACCTGCGTCTGCGCCAATCGTCTGCTGGTCCAGGCGGGCGTTCACGATCGATTCGTCGCCAAGCTCGAGGAGGCGGTGGGCAAACTGCGCTTGGGCGACGGACTCGCGGGCGTGACCGATCAGGGTCCGCTGATCGACGGCAAGGCGGTGGCCAAGGTGGAGGAACACATCGCCGACGCCGTGGCCAAGGGCGCACGCGTGGTGCTCGGCGGCCATCGTCATGCGCTGGGCGGCACGTTCTTCGAACCGACCATACTGACCGGCGCGACCCAGGACATGCTGGTGGCGCGGGAGGAAACCTTCGGACCACTGGCACCCGTGTTTCGATTCGAGTCCGAGGCCGACGCCATCAGGATGGCGAACGACACGGAGTTCGGCCTCGCCGCCTACCTGTACACCCGCGATCTGGCGCGGAGCTGGCGCGTCTCCGAAGCCATCGAATATGGCATCGTCGGCTTGAACACGGGCATCATCTCCACCGAGGTGGCGCCCTTCGGCGGGGTCAAGGAGTCCGGCGTCGGTCGGGAAGGATCGAAGTACGGCATTCTCGACTACACCGAACTGAAGTATGTCTGCGTGGGTGCCGTGAGCTAGCGCCACCGTGCTGGGGCGCTTTCTCGAACTGTCGGTCACGACGCCGGACATTCGAGCTTCATTGAGCTTCTACGGCCGGCTCGGTTTCTCGCAGGCCGCCGTCGGGGAAGCGTGGAAGCATCCGTATGCGGCGGTCACCGACGGCAGGGTGGTGATCGGACTGCATCAAGAACCCGATTTCACGCCGTCGCTCACGTTCGTCAGGCCCGGGTTGCTCGAACACCTGCCGCAGTTCGACGCGCTGGGCCTCGTGCTCGAATTGCGCCAATTGGGGGGCGGTGTCTTCAATGAACTGGGCTGGCGCGATCCGTCGGGCCACCTCGTCCGGCTCGTCGAAGCCCGCACCTTCTCGCCCTGCGAACGCCGGCCCACCCAGCTGTCGGCGTGCGGCTATTTCCTCGAAATCGCATTGCCCGCTGCGGACCGCGGGTCCGCCAAGGACTACTGGGAGCGGCTGGGCTTCGTCGGCATGGATGAGCCGCACGCCGGCCTGCCCCACGTTTCCTTGATCAGCGACACCATCGGCATCGGACTGCACGATCCGTCGCTGGTGCGCGAGCCCACGCTGGTGTTCGAGGCCGACGATGTCGGCGCGACCGTGGCCATCCTCGGGTCGGCGGGCGCGGCCGTAGGCCGTGGTCACGCGGCCCTCGAAGCCGTCCGGGCCAAGCTCGTCAACGCGCCCGAAGGCACGCCGATCCTGGTGACCGCAGCATCCGATTGACCTCGGCAGCGACGCGACCTCGGCAGCGGCCCGACCGCCGCGCGCCATCACTCCCGGAACTCACGCGCCCTTCCGCCCGGCTACGTCGCGAGGGCCACCAAGGTGAATTTGACGGTCAGTTCGTCCTGCACCTGCAGAGCGCCGAGCATGATGCTGAACGGCGTGAGCCCCAGTGCCGTCTGCCGCAGCACCGCGCTCCCGCTGACCGAGATTTGTCCTGCCGACGTGGCCGCCTCGAAGGGCACCACCAGGGTGGATTCGTGCCCCGCGACGTTCACCGTGACGGTGGCCGCCGCCGCGGATCCCCCGGTCGCCTGCCTCACGGCGACGCTGGTCAACGTGATCGCGGGATACCGGTCGGCATCGAGCAGCGCCGGGCTCAGCATGTTGCGGCGGGTGGAGGTCTTCGCATCGTCCGGGACCTCCTCGAAGAAGTCGGTACCCTCCTGACTGCGCGCCCCGGCGTTGTCCACCATGAAGTCCTCGACCGGCACCTTGAAGGCGAACGAAACGGCACCCGGGTCTCCCCGGAACTTGATCCAGCCCCCCACCGCTCGGTTGACGATGACGTGATTGTGGCCCAGCCGCGCCAGGGCGCCTCCGCGATACACCAACAAGCGCAACTCGGACTGTGCCGGATCGATGTAGTACACGCCCGGACCGCGCGCGGGTGCCGCATCCGAGGCGGGTGGCGCCGTGCCGGCAGCTGCCGGGCCGGCGGCCCCCGCCCCCGCGAGCGGTGGGCCGACAGACGGCGTGCCCGCGGGGTTGGGACGCGGAGCGGGCGCGCCGCACCCCACGAGCAATGCCGCCACCAAGATCGCACTGCCGCACTTGAACACGATGAAGCCCCGATCGACTTGCTAGACTACCCGGCAACGCCGTCCACACAGGAAGTTCGTCGATGCCCAATGATAGCGTCACCCACTACACGCCGGTGGCAAAATTGCTGCACTGGGTGATTGCCGCGCTGATCGTGACCCAATTTGCCCTCGCGTGGACGGCCGATGATCTGCCGATCGGGCTGCACAAGCTGGCGCTGCTGGCACGCCACAAGAGTTTCGGCATGACCATCCTCATGCTCGCGGTCGTGCGCTTGATCTGGCGCTCGATGAATCCCCCGCCGGCGTTGCCCGCCGGCATGGTCCCATGGGAACGGCTGGCCGCCCGGATCACGCACGTCGGGTTCTACGTCCTGCTGTTCGCCATGCCGCTCACCGGCTGGATGATGTCCTCCGCGAAGAACTATTCGGTGAGCTGGTTCGGCCTGTTCACGTGGCCCAATCTGATCGGTCAGAGCGACGATGCCTTCGTCTTGCTGAAGGACACCCACGACTACTTGAGTTATGCGCTGCTCGCGATCGCCGTGCTGCACATCCTGGCCGCGCTGAAACACCATTTCTGGAACAAGGATCCGGTGTTGCTGCGCATGCTGCCCTTCACCAAATCCGCGAGGAAATCATGAAACGACACCGCTCGATCGAT
This sequence comes from uncultured Steroidobacteraceae bacterium, assembly GCA_964657955.1. Classification (GTDB taxonomy): domain Bacteria; phylum Pseudomonadota; class Gammaproteobacteria; order Steroidobacterales; family Steroidobacteraceae; genus Bog-1198. The sequence continues at coordinate 13,078 of CAZZWZ010000001.1, read as the reverse complement.
ACCGACAATTCATCGGCCGCGGCATCCGCGAACCACGGCGCCGGCAGAGGCATGGCGTGGGGGACGGTCACGTTGCTGGCGATGGCGGGAGTGGCGACCGGCGCGGCCGTGTCGGTGGCGTGGGCCGCCGATGGCGCTTCGAGTTATGTCGCCGACGGGGGGGGCAGTCGTCTGGACTTCGTCGGCACGCAGGCGGGCGCCGAGTTCAAGGGCACGTTCCACAAATTCACGGCCAAGGTGAACCTGGCACCGCAGGCCCTGGCGGATGCGCACATCGACGTGCAGATCGACTTGAATTCCATCGATACCAAGGACAACGATCGGGACACCACCATGCGCGGGCCGGACATCTTCGACGTGGCCCACTTCCCGACGGCGCATTACGTCACGCACGGCATCACCAAGACCGCGGACGGCTACGACGCCACCGGCAGTCTGACCCTGCATGGCGTCACGAAGGACGTGCCCATCCATTTCCAATTCACGGCCACCCCGCCGTCCGCCAAGCTCGAGGGCACCGCGACGCTCAAGCGCCTGGAATTCGGCGTGGGCCAGCACGACTGGAAGAGCACCGAATGGATCGCGGATGTCGTGAAGGTATCCTTCAGCCTGGCGCTCAAACCCGCTTCCTGAGTCCGCTGCGATGCCGCCGGTTCAGCGAACCGGCAGTTCCCGCGATTTCTGCACGGTGCGCAGCGCGAAGCTGGAATGCACCCTGGCGACGTTCGGCAGCCGCGTCAGATGCTGGCTGTGCAGTCGCTCGAAATCGGCGGTGTCCGCGAGCACCACGCGCAACAGGTAGTCGTATTCGCCGGACATCAGGTAGCATTCCATCACTTCAGGCACCCGGCGCGCCGCATCCTCGAACGCACGCAGGTGCGCCTGTTCCTGCCGCTCCAGCGTGATGTTGACGAACACGCTGACGGGACACCCCGCCTTCTGCTGATTGATGAGGGCCGTATAACCCTCGATGAAACCGGCTTCCTCCAACGCCCGCACGCGTCTCAAACACGCCGATTCCGACAGGCTCACGGAATACGCCAATTGGCTGTTGGTCATGCGCCCGTCCAATTGCAGCGCGCGCACGATGGCACGGTCATACCGATCCAGTTTCATCGGCAAACCGGGTTCCATGGGCAGTCTCCAGCAGATTCTTGCGCAGAAGGCGTAACTCTATCGAGATTCTTGCGCGAAGGGCAGATCGGCGCACGGGTTTTGCAAAATTCTGCCCCATCGGAAGCCTAAGCTGGACTTACCAACCCGTCGCGGAGCTCCCTGATGAAAATCGGCGTCCCCAAGGAAATCAAGATTCACGAGTATCGGGTGGGGTTGGTCCCCGCGGGCGTCCGCGAACTGGTCGACGCCGGCCATGAGGTGCGGGTGGAGACGGGCGCGGGCGCGGGCATCGGCCTCGACGATTCTCATTACCGGGCCGCGGGCGCCAGCATTGCCGCCTCGGCCGGCGACGTGTTCGCCGACGCGGACCTGGTGGTCAAGGTCAAGGAGCCCCAGATCGCCGAATGCCGCCGGCTGAAGCGGGGCCAGGTGCTGTTCACCTACCTGCACCTGGCCGCCGATCGCGACCAGACGGCGGCGCTCATCGCCTCGAACGCCACTGCCATCGCCTACGAAACCGTGACCGCCACCGACGGCTCGCTGCCGTTGCTCACGCCCATGAGCGAGGTGGCGGGGCGCATGTCGGTGCAGGTGGGCGCACATTGTCTGCAGAAGGCCAACGGCGGCAACGGCGTGCTGCTGGGGGGTGTTCCCGGCGTGGCGCCGGCGAGGGTGGTGATCCTGGGCGGCGGCGTCTCCGGCACCCACGCGGCTGAGATGGCCGTGGGATTCCGGGCCGATGTCACGGTGGTGGACCGGTCCGTGAAACGCCTGCGCGAGTTGTCCGCTTTGTTCGGCAATCAACTCAAGACCGTGTACTCCACGGCCCATGCCATCGAAGAACTGGTCCGGGACGCGGACCTGGTGGTGGGCGCCGTGCTCATTGCCGGCGCAGCCGCACCCAAGCTCGTCACGCGCGCCATGGTGAAAAGCATGAAGCCCGGCTCGGTGCTCGTGGACATTGCCATCGATCAGGGCGGCTGTTTCGAGACCAGCCGGCCCACGACGCATGCCGAGCCCACCTACGTGCTCGACGGCGTCATGCATTACTGCGTGACCAACATGCCCGGCGCCGTGCCCCGCACCTCGACGTTTGCCCTGACCAATGCCACGCTGCCCTATGTCAGAGCGATCGCGGATCATGGTTGGGAGCGGGCGATCGCCGCCGATGCAGGCCTCGCGCGGGGCTTGAACGTTCATCGGGGAAAACTCACCCACGAAGCCGTGGCGAGCGCCCTGGGCCTCGCGTTCGAGGCGTTCCGGCCGGCGTGATTGCGCAAGGTTCGGGGCGGCACGCGTCGGCCGTCCGACACGTACCGCCCGCTCCACATGGGGCACCCCGCCCGCACGCGTCGGCCGCTCCACGCGCACCAGCCGGCCCGACACGCCCCGCCCGCCCGATCGTTGCTACTATACGATCGATCAATTAACCTCATGGCTTCACCGGGGCTCTTCTGGGGTTGCCAATGGCGCGAAATCCACGCTTCGACATCTTGTTCGAGCCGGTTCGCATCGGGCCCGTCACGGCTCCCAACCGTTTCTACCAGGTCCCCCACGCCAGCGGCATGACCAATTCCCTGCCCGAAGTTCGCGCGAGGTTCCGCGGGGTCAAGGCCGAGGGCGGGTGGGGGGTGGTGTGCACCGGCGCCGTGTCCATCCATCCCAGCTCGGACGACTCGCCGCTGCCGTTCGCGACGCTCTGGGACGACGACGACATCCGATCCCACGCGCTGATGACGGATGCCGTGCACGCGCACGGTGCGCTCGCCGGCATCGAGCTGTGGCACGGAGGTGCGTGCACTCTGAACCGGACCAGCCGCCTCGCTCCGTTGTCGCCTTCGGGAATGCCGTGGATGTCGACGCATCTGGGATTCATGGGCAACCTGCGTCCGCGCGCCATGACGGCCGCGGACATCGCCGACCTGTTGCGGTGGCAGGCCGCCGCCGCACGGCGCGCCGTGCAGGCGGGTTTCGACATCGTGTACGTCTACGCCGGCATGGGCTACCTGCCCTACGAATTCCTGCTGCCCGAATACAACCGGCGCACCGACGCCTACGGCGGGTCCATCGACAACCGCGTGCGCCTGGTGCGGGAGCTGCTCGAAGTGACCCGCGACGCCGTCGGCCACCGCTGCGCCGTGGCGTTGCGGATCAGCCTGGAAGAACTGCGCGGCCGGCCCGGGCGCCACCTGCCCTCGGAAGCACACGAGGTGGTTGCCTTGCTGGGCGAGATTCCCGATCTCTGGGACGTGAAGATGGACTCCAGTCCCACGGACTGCGCCCCGTCGCGTTTCTCGCCGGAGGCGAGCCACGAACCCATCGTGAATTTCCTCAAGGGGCTGACAACGAAACCGGTCGTCGGCGTGGGCCGGTTCACGTCTCCGGACGTCATGGTGTCGCAGGTGAAGCGCGGCATCCTGGATCTGATCGGCGGGGCGCGTCCTTCCATCGCCGACCCGTTCCTCCCGCGCAAGATCGCGGAAGGCCGCGAACACGAGATTCGCGAATGCATCGGCTGCAACATCTGCATTTCGAGCTGGCACGACGGCGTTCCGGTGCGCTGCACTCAGAATCCCACGGCGGGCGAGGAATGGCGCAGGGACTGGCATCCGGAGCGTTTCGCGCCGCCGGCGAGCGACTCGTCGTTGTTGATCGTGGGCGCGGGGCCGGCCGGTCTCGAGTGCGCGGTGACCCTGGCGCGGCGTGGATACCACGTGACGCTCGCCGACGCCGACGACGAGTTCGGCGGCCGTCTGCGGTTCGAGACGCGCCTTCCCGGTCTCGCCGCGTGGGGACGCGTGGCCGATTGGCGGTTGGGCCAGCTGCGCGACCGGGCCAACGTCAGCCTGTATCCGGGCAGCGAACTCGGGGTGGACGACGTGCTCGGACTGGAACATCGTCACGTGGTGCTCGCCACCGGCGCGCGCTGGACCACCATGCTGTATTCGACGTTGGAATTTCCGGTGGGCCGGCTGGATGGCGCCCGGGTCTACACGCCCGACGACCTTGCGGCGGGCATCGTGCCCGAACCACCCGTGGTGGTCTTCGATTTCGACAATTATTACCTGGCCGGCGCCATCGCACAGCAGCTGGCGGAACGGGTGGGTGCCACCGCCTATGTCACGACCGCCGGGAATGCGTCGGCATGGACCTTCATGACCAACGAGCTGCCGCTGATCCATCGGGCATTGGTGCGCGCCGGCGTGACCATCCATACGCTGTTGCGGGTCACCGCGTTCGACGGCGAGTCCGTCGCTCTGGCCGACGTCTACACGGGCATCGAGAAACGTCTGCCCTGTCGTTCGTTGATCGTCGTCGGGATGCGCGAACCCCGGGATGAGCTGTACCGGGCGCTGATGGCCAGGACCGCCGATCTGGCCCGGGCCGGCATCGATTCGGTCACGGCCATCGGCGACAGCCTGGCGCCGGGCGCGCTCGTGCACGCCGTGCACAGCGGACATCGCTATGCGCGGGAGTTCGACTCGGCGCCGCAGGCGCTGCCCTACCGCCGGGATTTCCCCGTATGAACCGAACGACGGCCCCCGCCCTCGAGCACACGTTGCCCAGCTCGTGGTATCGCAGGGCGGACGTCTTTCAAATCGAGAAGGAGCGAATTTTTTGCAGGGAATGGCATTGCGTGGGCCGCGACGACGAGGTGCCGCGGCCGGGCGATCACCGGGTGCTCGACGTCCTGGGCGAGAGCATCCTGCTGGTGCGCAATCGCAACGGCGCGTTGCGCGCGTTTTACAACGTCTGCCGGCACCGCGGTTCGCGGCTGTGCCGCGCGCCCGGCGAAGGCGTCGCGCCCGGCCGCGTCTCCCTGTCCGGCGGCGTGACCGCCGGCCGGCTGATCGTGTGTCCCTACCACCAGTGGTCATACGATCTCGACGGGGATCTGGTCGCGGCGCCGCACCTGGGCGCCGGGACGGGTTTCGACAAGCGGGATTTTTCGCTCTACCCCGTGGCGGTGGACGTCTGGGGTGGTTTCGTTTTCCTGCACCTCACCCCCTCCGTGGCCGCACCCCTGGCGGATCAGCTGGCCGGCATCCCCGGGCGCCTGCAACGCTATCCGCTCGACCGGCTGCAGATCGGCGCCACGATCCGGTACGAGGTCGCGGCGAACTGGAAAATCGTCTGTGAGAATTACAACGAGTGCTACCACTGCGGCGGCGTGCACCCCGAGTTGTGCGCCGTGGTCCCCGCCTTCCGCGACGCCGGCGGCGCGAATCTGGATTGGAGCCGCGGGGTTCCGCATCGCGACGGCGCCTACACGTTCACGCACAGCGGCACGACCCGGCGGCGTCCCTTTCCGGACCTGGACGACGACGAAAGGGTCCGTCACAAGGGAGAACTCGCCTACCCTAATTTATTTTTGAGTGCCGCCTGCGATCACGTGGCCGCCTTCGTGCTGCAGCCCCGGTCCGCGGATCGGACGGACATCACCTGCCATTTCCTCTTCGAAGCGCACGCGCTGGGGGAGTCCGGTTTCGACCCGTCGGACGCCGTGGAATTCTGGGATCTGGTCAATCGCCAGGACTGGACCGTGTGCGAGGCGGTGCAGGACGGCATTCGCGCCCGGGTGCACGCACACGGCCATTACGCGCCCATGGAGGACTGGAATCTGGACATCAGGCGGTACGTGAACGAACGCATCGCCGCGTTCGTCCCGCAAGAACCGCCCTGAGCCGTGCCGCTCGACGGTCGCCCGGCGGACTTAGGCCTTCGCGTCTTCCGTCCGTCAGCTATGCTTCGTGATAATTAAAATCAGCTCAGGGTATGGCATGCCTGCCAGACGAACCGCTCCGAAATTTCACCGCGAGACCCCGGCGGTACGCCGCGAAGCCCTGGTCGACGCCACCCTGCGCTGCCTCAAACAGTACGGTCACGAGGGCGTGTCGGTGCGCCGCATCAGCGCGGCGGCCGGGGTCTCGATCGGGCTCATCAATCACCACTTCCCGAGCAAGTCAGGTTTGATCGCCGAGGCTTACGAGACGCTGGCCCTGTCGCTGCAGGATTCCATCCGGCGCCAGGCGGAGAACCGGGCCGCGTCGCCTCGCGACCGGCTGAGCGGATTTTTCCGGGCCTCGTTCGCGCCCGAACTGCTCGACCCCGCCTTGTTCAACGTCTGGTTGGTGTTCTGGAGCATGGTGGCGCATTCCCCCGAGATTCGTGCGGTCCACGACCGTACTTACGGCAAGTATCGCCTGGTGCTCGAGTCGTTGCTCGGCCAGTTGTCGACCTCTCGCGCGGCGCCGCCCTTCAAGCTGCGCCAGGCCGCCATCGCGCTCTCGGCGCTGCTCGACGGGCTGTGGGTGGAGCTGAGCCTGAGTCCGGACAATTTCAAGCCGCGCGAAGCCATCGCCCTGTGCGAGGACTGGGTTGGCGCACTGTGCGCCGGCGACTTTCCGCGCCTGCTGCGCAAGAGAAGCCGCGCCGCGCGCCGTTGATGCGCCCGCCGCGCATCGTTGTTATACTATCGTTCAATTGGAATCGGAGGGTTTGCTCGTGATGAACGCGGAACGCGCACCGGACCCCGACGCTCCGACCGCGCTCGTCTCGAGTGAGGACGACTTCAGCCTGCCGGGCTGGATCTATCGCGACCCCGAATTCCTCGCGGCGGAGAAACAGAAGATTTTCGCCACCGCGTGGCAGATCGTCTGTCACCTGAACGACATTCCCCGCCCCGGCGACTATCACACGCTGAACTTCCTGGGCGAACCGCTGGTCGCGGTGCGCGGCCATAACGGCGGCGTCAACGTGTTCTACAACGTCTGCCGGCATCGGGCCGCGCGGCTTCTGGACGGCCCCGCCGGTCATTGCGCCGGCCGCATCGTCTGCCCCTACCACGCGTGGACCTACGACCTCGACGGCCGGCTGACGACCGTGCCCCTGCGCAGGGAGTTCAACGACCTGTCGCCCGAACGGTACGGCCTGAAACCGGTGGAGTCGGAGGTGTACGGAGGGTTCATCTTCGCGCGGCTCGAGCCCGGACTGCCCGGCGTCGCAGCCATGCTGGCGCCGTACGCGGGCGAGCTCGCCGCCTATCGCCTGGAGGAGTTGCAGCCCATCGGGCGGGTCACGCTGCGCACCCGTCACGTCAATTGGAAGAACGTCACCGACAACTACTCCGACGGCATGCACATCAACGTCGCGCATCCGGGCCTCACACGCCTGTTCGGACAGAGTTACGGGATCGAGGCGCAACCCTGGGCGGACAAGATGTTCGGCACCCTGCGGGACGTCCCTTCCTCGCAACGCTCGGAACGGGCCTACCAGTCGATCCTGCCGCCCGTACCACACCTGTCGGCCGAGCGGCAGCGGCTCTGGTTGTACTTCAAGCTGTGGCCCAACATAGCCCTCGACATCTATCCGGATCAGATCGACTTCATGCAGATGCTGCCGGTCTCGCCCACCGAGACGCTGATCCGCGAGATCGCTTACGCGCATCCGGACGGGCGTCGGGAAATGCGCGCAGCCCGCTATTTGAACTGGCGCATCAACCGGCAGGTGAGCCGCGAGGACAAGGAGTTGATCGAGCGTGTGCAGACCGGCATGGGGTCGCGCAGCTTCAGCCCCGGTCCGCTCGGGCGCCATGAAGTGTCCCTGCGCAGCTTCGCACGGCGCATGCGCGCGTTGATCCCGCAGTGCCGGCTCGACCAGGCGCCTGCGCCGGGTTGGGCCCACCAGGCCATGACTCAACGGCTCGATTCGGCCGATTCCCGTGGCTGAACACGCGGTGCGGGACGTCATCGTCATCGGTGGCGGACACAACGGGCTGGTCTGCGCGGCGTACCTGGCCGCTGCCGGGCTGAAAGTCACCGTGCTCGAGCGGCGTGGGGTGGTGGGCGGAGCGGCCGTCACCGAGGAATTTCATCCGGGCTTCCGCAATTCCGTGGCGGCATACACCGTCTCTCTCCTCAATCCGAAGGTGATCCGCGATCTCGACCTGCCGCGCCACGGTCTGCGCGTGGTGGAACGCCGGCTGTCCAATTTCCTGCCCCTGGACGACGGCCGCTACCTCAAGGTCGGCGGCGGCAACACCGAACGGGAGGTGGGCAAATTTTCGACGGCCGATGCCGCCCGCCTCGGCGATTATGCCGACCGCCTCGATGTGATCGCCGACGTGCTGCGCGATCTGGTGCTGGAGACGCCACCCAACGTGTCGGCGGGAAGCTGGCTCGAAGCGCTGCCCGAGTTGCTGCGCAGTGCGAAACTCGGCAGGCGAATCGCCAGGTTGGACATGTCCATGCGCCGCGAACTCTTGGGCCTGTTCGTCAAATCGGCAGGCGACTACCTGGACGCGTGGTTCGAGAGCGCCCCCATCAAGGCGGCTTACGGCTTCGACGGCATCGTGGGCAACTACGCCAGCCCCTACGCCGCCGGTTCGGCCTATGTGCTGCTGCATCACGTGTTCGGCGAGGTGAACGGCAAGAAGGGTGTCTGGGGTCACGCCATCGGCGGCATGGGCGCCATTTCGCAGGCCATGTCCAAAGCCGCCGCCGAACGCGGCGTCGAGATCCGGGTGTCGAGCCCGGTGCGCGAGGTGCTGGTGGAATCCGGACGCGCCGTCGGCGTCGTGCTCGACTCCGGCGAGGCCATCCGCGCCCGCAGCGTCGCATCGAATCTGAATCCGAAGCTGCTGTACGGCAAGCTCATCGATGCGTCGGCGCTGGACCGCGATTTTCGGGAACGCATGGACCAATGGCGTTGCGGCTCGGGCACGTTCCGCATGAACGTGGCGTTGTCCGAGCTGCCGGACTTCAAGGTGCTACCCGGCACCGCTCCGGCGGCTCATCACACGTCGGGCATCATCATGGCGCCCAGTCTCGCGTACATGGATCAGGCGTATCTGGACGCCAAGGCCGGCGGGTGGTCGAAGCGGCCCATCGTGGAGATGCTCATTCCATCGACCTTGGACGACAGTCTGGCTCCCGCGGGGCAGCACGTGGCCAGCCTGTTCTGTCAGCACGTGGCGCCCGTGCTGCCCGACGGTGCGTCGTGGGACCAGCATCGCGAGCAGGTCGCGGATGTCATGATCGACCTGGTCGACAGTCACGCACCGAATTTCAAAGCCTCGGTGCTCGGACGCCAGATCATGAGTCCGCTCGATCTGGAGCGGACTTTCGGACTGGTCGGCGGCGACATCTTTCACGGGGCGTTGAGCCTCGACCAGCTCTTCTCCGCCCGGCCCATGCTGGGTCACGGCGACTACCGGGGCCCGCTGAAGGGACTGTACATGTGCGGCTCCGGCACGCACCCTGGCGGCGGCGTCACCGGCGCGCCGGGCCACAATGCGGCGCGTGAGATCATCGCCGACTTTCGCCGCGGACGGCTGAAGCAGGCATGAGGGCTGCCCGCGACCCGGTATTCGTCGCCGCCAGCAACGCCCGCACGAGCGGCTCCGGGCGATAGTGCTCGCCGGACGGCGTCAGTCCCATGCGGACCACGACCAGGCCGCGGGAACGGATGACGGCGACGTATTGCCCGTCATGACCGGCCATCCAGAACGTGTCGGCGGGAATGGCGGCGGAATCGGGGTGCGGTGCAGCCGCCGCGTCCTGCGCCGTGCCGGGGATTTGCGGTGACACCCGCCGCCAGACCAGCCCCAGACCGTATTCGCCCTTCGACGCAGCCAGGGGCGAGGCCATCATCGCGACGAAACCCGACGGCAACAAGGCCCGGCCCCGCCACACGCCGTCCTGCGCGAGCAGCTGGCCGTAGCGGGCCCAGTCGCGCGGCGTGGCGTACAGATACGAAGATCCGACCAGGGTGCCGTGCGCGTCGGTCTCGAAGACGGCGCTGGACATGCCCAGGGGCTCGAACAGACGCAGGCGGACCGGCGCGGCACCGGCGCCCGGCATCGCGTCTTGAATCATCCGCGCCAGAATGACCGCCGAGCCGCTGGAGTAATTCCACACCGACCCGATCGGATGCACCAGCGGCTGCGCGCGGGCGAACCGCGCCATGTCCGGCTCGAGATACAGCATGCGGGTCACGTCCGAGACCGCGGCGTAGCCCTCGTCGAAACGCAGACCGCTCGACATGGACAAGAGGTCGGAAACCCGGATGCCGCTGCGGGGATCTGGTGCGGTCCAGCCGGCGGATTGATCCAGCGAAAGACGCCCATCCTGCACCAGGATGCCGATCATTCCGGCGACCACCGTCTTGGCCATCGACCAGCCCAGCTGCGGAGTTTGCGGCGAAAATCCACCCCCGTACCGTTCGGCCACGATGCGTCCGTCCTGCACCACCACGATGGCACGCATACCCGGTCCGGCCAGCGCATCGTCGTCGAGTACGCGCTCCATCGAGGCCTCGGTGCGCACCGCGTCGCCATCCGGCCACGGATCGCGGGAACGCCCGGCGTCGGTCGCTCCGAACCCGGGTGCTTCCAGCCCGGACGCACGAAGCCCCGGCGCCCGGTGCTCCGCCGGCACCCGCGGTCCTTCGTCGAGCCCGCCGGGCCACACGGCGCAACCCGTATCGGAACGGAATACCGCCGTCCCGTTGCCGATGAAGCCGAACAGCCCCGCCCTCACCACGCCGCGCTCCCGATCGACGTGGACCGCGATGAGCCGGAGCAGGGGATGACCCGGCGCCTGAACGTCGGTGCGCAGCACCTCCGCGGGATCCCGATCCGCGAGAAACACGTTCGAACAGACGGTCTTGGCGGCGTAGCTGGCCCCGACGCGGACCAGCTCCGGAGGTCGCATCCAGAGGCCGAACCCCGCGATCAATCCGAGCCCGACCACTCCGGCGGCGATTTTCGCGAGGCGGCCCGACATGCGATCACGCAGGCCGGCCGGCGCATGAGGGCGCCGGCACTAGGCATCCCCACGGATGCGCGCGGTGACCTCGATCTCGATTTTCATCCGTGGTTGGGCCAAGCCGGCCGAGATCATGGTCGCCGCCGGCCGCACCTCGCCGAAGTATTTGCGCAACACCGGCCAGCACTGCTCGAAATCCACGGCATTCGGCACGATGTAGGTGACCCGGACCACGTCCGCCATGCCGGCACCGGCTTCCCGCAACGCCGCCTCGATGTTCTTCAAGCACTGCTCGGCTTGATCCAGAATGCCGTTCGCGATGGTCATGGTGGCGTAGTCGAATCCCGTGGTGCCGGACACGAACACCCAGTCGCCGTCGACCACGGCGCGCGAATAACCGATCTGCGCCTCGAAGCTCGATCCCGAACTGATCAAGCGCCTGCTCCGTGACGTTCTGTCTGGAATTTTCATGCAGCGAGCAGACGGGTCATGCGCTCGTCGTCGACGTTGCCGCCGCTGAGTATGATGCCGACCCGCTGGTGGGCCAGCTGCCTGCCCAGCGCGCGGGCCGCCGCGAAGCCGAGACAGCCCGTGGGCTCCACCACGATCTTCATGCGGGTGAATAGAAACCGCATGCAATCGATCAGATCGGCGTCGCTCGCCGTCAGAATATCGGCGACCTCGCGGCGGATGATGTCGAAGGGCAGACGTCCCAGAGCCTGCGTCTGCGCGCCATCGGCAATGGTGTCAGGGACGTCGATGCGAACAATGGAGCCGAGCCGGAACGACTGCTGGCCGTCGTTTCCCGCCGCGGGTTCCACCCCGTACACCTTGCAGCCGGGCGACAATGCCCTGGCCGCCAATGCACAACCGCTGAGCATGCCGCCGCCGCCCAGACAGACGAACAAGCAATCCAGGGGGCCGGCCTCCTCGATGAGCTCGGAGGCCGCCGTGCCCTGGCCCGCAATCACGTCGGGATGATCGAACGGCGGGACGATGGCCGAACCGCTCTCGGCCGCCAGCCGGCGCGCGATCTCCTCGCGGTCTTCGCGATAACGGTCGTACAGAACCACCCGGCCGCCATAGGCACCCGTCGCCTGCAGCTTCGAAGAGGGCGCGTCGAGAGGCATGACGACGGTGGCGTGAGTGCCGAGGGTGCGGGCCGCGAGCGCCACCGCCTGCGCATGGTTTCCGGAAGAGAACGCGATCACGCCCCGCGCCCGTGCATCCGGGTCGAGGTTCGACAACGCGTTGAGCGCCCCGCGAAACTTGAACGATCCGGAGCGTTGAAAGTTCTCGCATTTGAAGAACACGGTCGCTCCCAGGGCCTCGTCGACGGTTCTGGACGTCATCACCGGCGTCCGGCGGGCGTGCACGATGCGCCGGGCCGCGGCCTCGACGTCGGCGAACGTCGGCACCCTATCCAAGCGGCGACACGCCGAAGAGGTGCAGGTGCGCCCACAAGATGAAAAACACGTACAGCCCGAGCCCCAGCACGACGGCGATCAGATCGTTGAATCGACCGGGCCGAGCCGTCCGCGGCGCAGAGCGCGGTGGCGACGTCGGGGCCCGGCGCTTCAGCGATATCCGGTCCATCACCGCCCAGGCCAGGAACCCGCCGAACAGCAGCACGTCGGCCACCGACCCGTTGGCGAGCAGGTGGCCGAAAGCCCAGCATTTCACGGCGAGCAGCATGGGATGCTTGGCGGCCGTCGCGATGCGTCCGGGAAGGTAGGTGGCGATCAGCAGCGGGAACACCGGCAGCATGAACAGAAACGTCACGTGACGGGCCCAGTGCGGGGGAACGTAGAGCATGGCGGACGTTTGCCGGGCGATGCCGAAGCCGTCCAGCAGCATCCAGAGTCCGGCCAGCGCGATCAATCCGTAGATTCCTTTCCACGGCCCCTCGCCCAGCCGGGCGACGGCACCGTTGCGCACGCCGGGCGCGAAAATCGCCAGCGAGTGGATGCCCAGAAAAACGATCAGTCCCGCGATCAGCAATGTCATGTGTCGGTGTTCCTATTTTTTGCCGTGCGGCCGCGGCCGGGCCGCCGATCGCTTGGAATGGACGGGTTTCGTGGCCGCCTTCGTACGCTTGGTCACCTTCGCCCGCGCGGTCACTGTTGCCCGCTTGGCTCGCTTAGCCGGCCTGGCGACTTTTGCCCGCTTGGCCGCCTTCGCCTGCTTGGCCACCT